>MKRS01000175.1 GCA_001897035.1 Bacteroidales bacterium 45-6 | reverse complement strand
TCCGGTCATCAGCTTGCCGGACATTCCCCTGACAAAGAGCATCGGTCTTTTCGACTGGAAAAAAAACATACGGCCAGTGGTGAACGACACCCCGCTTACTTTTGAAGAATTGAACCAAGGTTATGGCTATGTGCTTTACAGCAAGCGGTTCACACAACCTTTAAACGGAAAACTTCAGCTGAAAGGTCTTCGCGACTACGCCCTGGTGTATGTCAACGGCAAAAAAGCGGGCGAACTCAACCGCATGGACAACCGATACGAGATGGACGTGAATATTCCTTTCAATGGGCGGCTCGACATCTTGGTGGAAAACATGGGGCGAATCAATTACGGAGCCGAGATTCCCAACAACACCAAGGGGATCATTTCTCCTGTCAAAATCGATGATTACGAAATAACGGGCAATTGGGAGATGTACCGCATCCCAATGGATCAGACACCTCAAATCCAGGAAGGTGCCCAAACTGCTAAACCGGGCTTACCCTCCATTTATGCAGCATCGTTTGACGTGGAAAAAGTAGGGGATGTGTTTCTCGACATGCGCGGCTGGGGCAAGGGCATTGTTTTTGTCAACGGCCACAACTTAGGACGTTATTGGAAAAGAGGCCCCCAACAAACGCTCTACTTGCCCGGATGTTGGCTGAAAAAGGGAGGAAACGAGATAACCATCTTTGAGCAACAAAACGAAAACCGGAGTCCCGTAGTCAAAACTTCCGAAAAACCGCTTCTGGAAGAATTGAAGGGAAATGAATAAAACGACAAGACAATGACAGACGCGAGAAAATACCTTTTGTTGGCCTTGCTTTCGCTGAGTTTCGAGCTTTTTGCAGGAAATCTGGTTGACAAGGTGAACCCCTTGATGGGAACGGAATCCACCTACGCTTTTTCGTATGGGAACACCTACCCGGCGGTGGCCGTTCCGTGGGGAATGAACTTCTGGAGCCCGCAAACGGGTGCAAACCGCGACGGGTGGATGTATTCGTATAGCCGGAATTCCGTATGCGGATTTCGCCAGACGCACCAGCCGAGTCCCTGGATCAACGATTATGGCACGTTTTCGATCATGCCCGAAGTGGGATCGCTTGTTTTCGATGACAAGACACGCGGCGCAAAGTTCAGCCATGCCAACGAGTTAGCCAAACCCTATTGCTATCGGGTGAAATTCGACAACGGCATCACCACCGAGATAAGCCCGACGGAGCGGGCGGCTGCCATTCGGGTGAATTTCCCCGAAGAGAAGGGGCAATACATCCTCATCGATGGTTACGACGGGGGAAGCTCCTTCCAGATTGACCCTTCGGGACAACGGATTGAGGGCTATGTCAATAACAATAGCGGTGGCGTGCCGGCAAACTTTGCCAACTACATCGTTATCGAGTTCAACCAGCCAATCGCCGATTTCGGTTTGTATTACGCTGGAAAAAAACATCCGAAGGCTTTGCAGGCTACGAGCAAGCGTGTGCTGGCTTATGTGAAGTTCAATCTGAAGAAACAAGCTTTGGTCATCAAGACCGCTTCGTCCTTCATCAGCCGAGAACAAGCCCTTTTGAACTTGAAACGGGAAATCGGAGAAAAGTCGTTCGACGCTATTCGGGAGGATGCCAAAGGCGAGTGGAACAAACAATTGGAGCGGATTGCCGTAAGCGGCGGAAGCCCCGAACAGGAAGCCACCTTCTATTCCTGCCTCTACCGCACCCTGCTTTTCCCAAGAAAATTCTATGAAATGGACGCCGCTGGTAAAACAGTCCATTACAGCCCCTACGACGGGCAAGTGCACGATGGATACATGTACACCGACAATGGTTTTTGGGACACTTTCCGCGCCGTGCATCCGCTGTTCACGTTGGTGTATCCCTCCAAAAGTGCGGAAATAACCGCCTCGATGATAAATGCCTACAAGGAAGGCGGATGGCTTCCCGAATGGGCAAGCCCCGGCTACCGCGACTGCATGATCGGAAATAATTCCATCTCCATCCTCACCGATGCTTGGACGAAAGGAATCCATGCTTTTGATCCCAAAATAGCGCTCGAAGCGATGATTCACCAGGCCAACAGCCAAGGCCCGCTCCATTCGGTGGGGCGAAACGGCTTCAAGGAATACAACGAATTGGGCTATGTGCCTTATCCGGAATACGGAGAGGCGACCGCCAAAACCCTCGAATATGCTTATGCCGACTGGTGCATCTCTCGCTTT
>MKRS01000174.1 GCA_001897035.1 Bacteroidales bacterium 45-6 | reverse complement strand
TGGCCACAGAAGACGCACGGTTTTACAGCCATTCCGGAATCGACGTGATGGCCTTGGCCCGGGCTTTTGTGAAAACAGGCATGTTGCGCCAAAAAAGTGGCGGTGGAGGTAGCACCATCACCCAGCAGCTTGCCAAGCAATTGTATTCGCCCGAAGCGGACAACAAGTTGCAGCGTATCCTGCAAAAGCCCATCGAATGGGTGATTGCTGCAAAATTAGAAAGATATTACACCAAGGACGAGATCATCAACTTGTACCTGAACAAATTCGATTTTTTGAACAACGCCGTGGGAGTCCAATCCGCTGCCCATGTCTATTTCGACAAATTGCCCAAAGACTTGAACATCCAGGAGGCCGCAACTCTGATCGGGATGTGCAAAAACCCATCCTATTTCAATCCAATACGCAAAAGCGAACGGGCAAAAGGCCGCCGTAACGTGGTTTTCGAACAAATGGAAAAGGCTGGGTACATCACCAAAACACAGTTGGACTCGCTGAAGCAACTGCCGCTCGTGACCAGCTTCAAGGCTTTAGATCACAAGGAAGGCATAGCACCCTATTTCAGGGAATACCTGCGGATGATGATGACAGCCAAAAAGCCCGAAAGATCAAACTATGCCAAATGGCAGATGGAGCAATACACCCGTGACTCGCTTGCCTGGGAAACCGATCCCCTCTATGGCTGGTGTGCAAAAACGCCTAAGCCAGATGGAGGGCATTACAACCTCTACACCGACGGCCTAAAAATATACACCACGATCGACGCCAACATGCAACGCTATGCCGAAGCATCAGTCCGCGAACATATCGGCGGATATTTACAACCTCTTTTCACCAAGGAGAAGAAAGGACGTTCGTATGGGCCTTATGCCTTGAAATACGCCAGCCAAGTGAAGGGCTACCTTGAAAAAGCGATGAAAAATTCCGATCGCTACCGGGTGATGAAGAAGGCAGGCGACTCCGATGAGGAGATACGGGAGGCTTTCCGCCAGCCGGTGGAAATGAAAGTTTTTTCCTGGAACGGGGAGAAGGACGTGGTGATGAGCCCGATGGACTCCATCCGTTACCAAAAGACATTCCTCCGTTCGGGATTCATGGCCATGGATCCTAAAAACGGCAACGTGAAGGCGTATGTGGGGAATGTCAACTTTGCTTATTTCCAATACGATATGGTGAACACCGGACGACGTCAGATCGGCTCTACGATCAAGCCCTTCCTTTATTCATTGGCGATGGAAGAGGGAATGACGCCCTGTGACCAGATGATGCACGTGGCGCAAACCCTCACCACGGAAGCGGGTACAACCTGGACTCCGCGAAATGCCAACCAAAAGAGAATCGGCGAAATGGTGAGCATCAAATGGGGACTGCAAAACTCAGACAACTGGGTGACGGCCTACCTCATGAAGCAGTTCACCCCCTACGCTTTTGTGCGCCTGCTCCGCTCATTCGGGATGAGCGGCAATATCGACCCCGTTGTTTCCTTGGCTCTTGGCCCATGCGAGATTTCCCTAAGCGAAATGGTGGGCGGCTATTCCGCCTTTGCCAACAAAGGTATCCGCACATCGCCCATTTACGTGACCCGCATCGAGGATTCGTATGGAAATGTCATTGCCAGCTTCACCCCGCAAACGCACGAGGTGTTTAGCGAATCCACCTATGTGAAAATGCTGGACATGCTCCGCAGCGTAATCGATGGCGGAACAGGAACGCGCCTCCGTTCGCAATTCAAGATCAACGCCCCATTAGGCGGAAAAACAGGTACAACCCAAGAAAATTCGGACGGTTGGTTCATGTGCCTTTCTCCCGACCTGGTGATGGGATGCTGGGTGGGAGGCGACGAGCGCACCATCCGTTTCAACAGTATGAGCGAAGGGCAAGGTGCCGCTATGGCATTGCCTGTGGTGGGTAAATTCCTTCAAAAACTGTATGCCAACCCAAAACTCGGCTACTCCCAGTCGGCTCAATTCCCGACCATCAAGGACGTGTTCCCGTGCGGAGGAGGAAACGGCGGCGCAAACAAAGACGCAGCCGACCAGACCGACCCGGGTGGTATAGACGACATGTTTCAATAACAGCATATAAAAAGGGCTGCCCTCGTGATCTGCCCCCAAAAAGTTGGACGGATTAATACTTAAAAATTTAATTGGACTGAGTTCGGAACATAACCGGACTTAGTCCTTTTAGTTTCTCCTTGAT
>MKRS01000173.1 GCA_001897035.1 Bacteroidales bacterium 45-6 | reverse complement strand
ACTTCCTCGCGCTTGACGTTGAGCTGCTCGGCCACCAGGTCGATCTCGTGCTCCGACAGGCTCTCGCGGTGCGCACCGGCGTCCAGCGCCTCGGCCTTGAAGCCCTGCTTCATCGAGCGCAGGTTGAAGAACAGCTTGCGCTGCGCCTTGGTGGTGGCCACCTTGACCATGCGCCAGTTCTTCAGGATGTATTCGTGGATCTCGGCCTTGATCCAGTGCATGGCGTAGCTCACCAGGCGCACGCCCTGGTCGGGGTCGAAGCGCTTGACGGCCTTCATCAGCCCCACGTTGCCTTCCTGGATCAGGTCGCCCTGCGGCAGGCCGTAGCCCAGGTACTGGCGCGAGATCGACACCACCAGGCGCAGGTGCGACATCACCAGGCGCCCGGCCGCGTCCAGGTCGTTGTGCTCCTTGAGGCGGCGCGCGTAGTCCTGCTCTTCCTCGGGGGTGAGTAGTGGCAGCCGGTTGACGGCCGAGATGTAGGCGTCGAGGTTGCCCAGCGGGGGCACCAGCGCCCAGGGATTGGCAGGCGCCAGGGCGGTCGCGGCGGGAGCGGAGACAGCGGCCATTGCACGATTCCTTTCTTCCAGACGGGCCATGTTAGCACTCTGTGTGAGAGAGTGCTAAGACCAAAGTTCCCCAAGGGTTGATGTCGAGGCGCGGCGAGTCTTGTTGTTGTCGATTTCCACTGAGTTTTGTACTTTTTTCTTTGAGTTTTGTACTTCTGGTACATGCTGTGGCGTCGATAACTCTATGAATTCAAATGGATTTTTCTTCGGTCGCTCAGTTTTGCGAGTGGTGTTTTGCTCAAATTTTAAGCAGATCTTCAGGAGCAGCTATACCGCTAGCTGCCTTAGTTCTGGAGGACATGGAGCTGGGTTGGCTCACTCTGTTCATTCAGAAAGTGGAAGCCATGCCTTGGAGCGTAGGAGGCAGGTGAGGTAGGTGTCTATCCTCCCCTTTTGGGATCGGACTTGGCTAGCGGCTGCCTGCTTTAGCCGAAGCCTGTTCAAGGGGCCGCTTTGGCGCCAGAATGCGCGATCACGACAAAGATCCGAAGGTGTGGCTGCTTTAGGCTGGGAGCGGAATCTCAGTCTCTGTGCGCGACCTGCAGCTTCCGCCCCTGAGAAGACATCCGCGGCATAGATGGCAGAGCCCGAAAGCCGCCGTTCCTCTCAATTGTCACGACCTTCGGCGATCCAACTGGACGGGCATGCATGCCATCTACGTTCTGAGTGACTTACGGTCAACCTACCTTCGCGAACTTCTCCAACACTTCCGACGTAGCACAACATCCGAGATAAGTTGAGACCAATTTTCTTAGGTCAGCCATGGCCGAATTACTTCTGGGGATGACCTGCAAGGCGGCCTCCCAATCCGGACGAAAGATCACACACGGCTCCGGCAATGTCCCTTGGCCCGGGAGCTGAAGCAACGTTGCCTCCGTAGGATTCCATCCTCCAGGGCCGATAGGAGCCAGCAGAAACGATGAAGGGGTGTCGCCTTGAAGAAGGATCGAGTCACAGATCTTCCACGCTTCGCTCGTAAGAATTGCCTCCCCGCGGTGACCGGAAAGTCGGAGGGCGATTCTTCCCTCCTCGCCTTCCACCGAGAGGCGGAAGCAGCACTCAGCATCCGGCACGAGGATTAATCCTCCGCCCGGCCACTCCCGGTTGCGTTCAGATGAGGCCCAGACGATCTGTCTCAGTCTCTCACGCGGCTCAAGGGAGTCGGCAAAGTGCTCCGCGACGCCTCTGAGCAGCTCCCCGATCGCTTCGATGCCGTTGGGTTCTCCGTCAACTGTAGGCTTCACAGGAAACGCGCCAACGCCGGGCATTGCGCCGGGACGTACGCTGTGAAGCGTTGCAGCCTCTTCACCGGGATAGATGACAAAGGCGCCCCAGGAGCGTCTGATTGCGTCGCGGTAGGTGTGTGCGACAAAGAGGTCTTCACGGCGGAACGAGGCTCCGACATCTTCCGCCTGCTGCAGGGATTCACTGAGGCGATATTTGGCGTCAAAGTGCAGATGCACCACCAGATGCAGCCGCTCGGCGAGCTCCGCATCCATTGCTGCCCGCCACAGGCTGATTGTGAAGTCCGGCCGCACAGTCAACGACCAGGACCCGGCCAGCGATTCATCGACACCGGTGCTGAAGGTCCGGTTGTAGGAGAACCTCGCCATCAGAGGATGGGCGCCAACG
>MKRS01000172.1 GCA_001897035.1 Bacteroidales bacterium 45-6 | reverse complement strand
AGTGGCGAATCTTTCACAAGTGTGGGCCATGTTCGATGCTTACGAGTCGGATCTGCCCTTCCTCAAAGTGGGGGAACAACTTTCCTTCACGCTGAAAGCCATGCCCGGAAAGGTGTTTTCGGGAAAAATCTCCTTCATTGACCCCATCGTGGACAAAACCACCCGGACAGCGAAAGTACGGATCGTTATCCCAAATTCCGGCTTGTTGCTCAAACCCGAGATGTATGCCACAGCTACTGTTAATTCCTCACTCAAACAATATCATGACGGGATCGTGATTCCCAAATCGGCGATTTTATGGACGGGAAAACGCTCCATCGTGTATGTGAAGCAACAAGGGGTAAGCTCGCCGGTTTTCAGCCTCCGTGAGGTAGAACTCGGTCCATCTCTCGGAAATGCCTTTGTTATCCTTTCAGGCTTGGAAGAAGGAGAGGAAATTGTTACCAACGGCGTATTCTCGGTGGATGCCAGCGCGCAATTGGAAGGGAAAACAAGCATGATGAATAGGGATTTGAAGGATTGAAGGATTGAATTACCCTGATAAAGAAGATACAGGCGGCTTGGTTTCAAGAAAATTCTGTAAATCCTGTCAAAAAATTAGATGACAGCTATACATCTTAGAGGATAGTATGTACGGCTTAGAGGATGATATATACTGTTTAGAGGATGGCATGTACGGCTTAGAGGGCGATATGTACTGCCTAGAGGATAGCATATACGACTTAGAGGGCGGCATATATTACTTAGAGGACGATATGTACTGCTAAGAGGACGGAATATACGACATCGTGGAGGGAATATACTAGGACGATTCACAATGCCAACAGATTATAAATTTAGAAAGAGTTTATTTAGCCTGATTATTCATTTTTAAAACTTTAATTGTATGAAAAAGATCATTTTGTTTTTAAGTGTAGCCAGCTTGTTGGCCATCAGCACAGCGATGGCAGCCGGCACAAGCATGAAATCGGCGATGGCAGCAACAGGAAAAAGTGCAAGCCAACACGCCATGCTCAAAGTGAAGGGCAATTGCGAAACCTGTAAAGCCCGTATCGAAAAGGCAGCCCTTGCGGTGAAAGGGGTGAAAACGGCCTCTTGGGATCAGAAGACGGGGGTGCTGCATCTTGATCTCGACGGCAAGACTACCTCTGTGGCGGCAGTCAGTAAAGCCATTGCAAAAGTGGGGCATGACACCCAATTTGACAAGGCAGATGTCAAAGTTTACAATGCCTTGCCGAGTTGCTGTAAATATAAGAACTAAGTTGCCGAGAAGGAATCATTTGAGCGAAGAGAGGGCTTTCAGGGAATTGGAAGCCCTCTCTATTTGCCCTCACAGTCAAATATTTCCCCTTTGAAATATCATCGAATGTACTTCTATATTCTGCATATCCGACAAAGCGCAGTTCTAAAAAGTTAATAGTAAAAATCTATTTAATATTTAACTGCATAAATTTTGTCGATCAAAATATTCTGGTTAATTTTGAAATCAAGAAACAAAAAACAAACAAATTAAAACGATTGAATCATGAATGCAAAAACATTGAATAGTGTGCAAGGAATTGCAACATCGGTGAAAGAAGCAGGTGAATTCCTGGGAAAAATAGTGTCGTTCAACACCAGTTTGAAATTGTACCACTGGCATGTGACCGGTGAAGGAAGCTATGCACAGCACATCGCCATCGATCAAGCATTGGGAGACTTATTGGATGTGACCGACCGCTTGGTGGAAACCACCTATGCCCAAGCCGGGAATGTAGAGATTGCGGTGCCTGCAACAGTAGCACCCAACAACATCATCGACCACGTGAGCGGGTTTTACGATTTTGTGGAAGAAGGCCGCAAGCTGTTCACCGAAAATTTCACACAAGCCATCATCGACGACTACCACGAAGCTTTACAGCAATTATTGTACAGATTGAAACGGCTGAAATAAGCCGAAACGGATAGCCGAAAAAAAGCTCCTCCATTGATTTGGGGGAGCTTTTTTTGCAATGATAGCCAGAGTTCTCCGGTCTTATTCGTTGTAGGTGGGCAAGCTCGAAAACTCCTTCGAGTAGCGGAGCATCTGCCCGGTATAGCTTTCACCGTAAGTCACTTTCACGTCTTTCACCTTGCCGTCATTTCCTTTCACCAACTCAAACACGGGGTTTACAAATCCCTTGTAGGGTTTCAGGTTCAAGGACTTGTAGCGTTTCAGCACCTCGGCATG
>MKRS01000171.1 GCA_001897035.1 Bacteroidales bacterium 45-6 | reverse complement strand
TAGGAAGCGGTGCTGCAGTGGTAGGAGGTGTAACAGTTGGCACTATAGCAGTTGGCGCTTTAGTGGTTAAAGGTGTTGATGCCGGAACAGAATATGCTTTGAACAAATATTATGACCATAAAGCAAAGAATATTGAAGAAGACGCCTATGAATATGCGAAAGAACGAGGTATGGGTGAAAAATGGTTAGAGGCAAGAAGGAGGATGATTGAACGGCAAATACGATATCGTGAAAAAAATCCTTGCGATGATGGAGACCAGGAATTTCCTGATCCTTATGATCCGAAAAACGCTTCTATGTCTCTCCTCTGGTCTCTTGACCCCAACGAAATCATCGGACCCAAAGGAATAGAAGAACCTAAATGGGTAAGCGTTAACGACCGGATGCCTTATACCATCTATTGCGAAAATCACGAAACAGCTACTGCACCTGCAAGGTTTATTCGCATTACTACCCCGGTTCAGCCTAAGCAGGATCCCAATACCCTGGAGCTTGGCAGCTTTGGCTTTAACAACCAGGAATTTGAAATTCCGGCAGGCAACAGCGCTTACTATACCCGTTTGGATTGCAGGGATTCTCTTGGTATATATGTAGATGTGATTGCAGGATATGATGTAGCCAAAAATGAAATTTTCTGGGAGTTTAAAGCTATTGACCCGGTTACGCTGCTTTCGTCAGAAGATCCTGCCAAAGGCGTATTATTATTAAGAGATAGTGTTGAAACAAAATACGGGCATGGCTTTGTGAACTTCAGCATGAAACCTGTATCTACAGCCAATACACTTGATCTTATAGATGCCGATGCTGAAATTGTTTTTGATGAGAATGAAATGATACCAACCAATATTCACACCAATACAATTGATGCCATAGCGCCAACAAGCACTTTCGCAAGCTCAACTGTAACCAACCACAATGTAACATTCACCTGGAGCGGCACAGATGATACTGGTGGTGTTGGTGTGGATTATTACACATTGTATGTTTCGATGGATGGCATTAATTATTCCATATTTGCTCCGGAGATAAGAAGAACTGATACAACATTTACCCTGGCAGAAGGAGGGCAGTACTGCTTTTTTGTGCTGGCAACCGATAGGGTGGGTAATGCCGAACAAATGCGGCAGAACGTGGTTCAGTGTGTTAATATACAAAGTACAGCCCTGCCTGTAACCTGGTTACATTTTAATGCCATAAATCAAAAAACAGATAATATACTTACCTGGGCTACTGCTGCTGAAGCCAATGCAAAAGAATTTATTATAGAGCGTTCTTTTGACGGCGTGCATTTTGAATCAATCGGAAAGGTATCAGCAAAGGGCAACAGCATATCTGAAACAACCTATAATTATACTGATAAGCATATTGATAAGCTGAATAGTAATACATTCTTTTATCGCCTGAAAGAGGTAGATGTGGACGGGCAATATACCTATTCAAATACGATATTGATCCGGTATTCATCACCAGGTGTTACAGCAAGGTCTGTTGTATATCCTAACCCTGCCCGGAATATGGTAAATGTGCTTCTTGGAGATAAGGCACTCGTAGGAACAGAGGCCTTCCTGTTTGATATGAGTGGAAAAATGTTAAAAAAGATAAGGATTGAAGCTAACCTTGAACAGGTAGATTTGTCAGCTTACACCCATGGTGTATACCTGCTGAAGCTCAGTAACGGTGAAATACTGAGAATTATAAAGCAGTAGGACAGGTTTTCGACGGTTTAAGAAAGGAGGCTGTCTTTTGGCAGCCTCTTGTTTGATCGTGCTTTCAATCCTGGTGGCATACACTTCACCAATGCTTATATTTAATTTGTTCCCAGGGTTATACAAGCGTACGAAATTCTCCTTTCACCATAAAAAAGGATTCAGCATGGGCTATGGTTTATACATTGTTTCTTCTTTATCTTGGCTGTAGCCCGCGTATATCTGTAACGCGGGTGTTATGTGTCGGCTGACCTGCTGCCTGAGCATTACTTGTTTCGCCATAATAATACCCTGCTATTTATACAATGCCCGTTTAAGAAATTAAGATAAGTAATAGCAAGGCAGCAGGTCTGGCTAAGCACAAGGCAATGCTACCAAACCTGCGCCAGAGGAGTGGCTTATGCAATCTCCGGCTTTAGTGTAAAGGAAGTATCCATCAGCACCATCATGACCACCCGAACTTTCTGCCATAGAGATCAGAAGCTGCCCAACCCTGTATAATACGCTGATA
>MKRS01000170.1 GCA_001897035.1 Bacteroidales bacterium 45-6 | reverse complement strand
TGTGTAGACAGTACATTTACAGGATTGGGATTCTGTGTATTCAACATGCTTATAAATTGCTCCTTTGTGTCTGTAGTCCAGCTCTTATTATTCAATAAGTTCCATGCTGCAGCACGGGCAACAGCATTACCGGTAATAATAATGCGGGAACCATCATACTTGCTTATTTCAGTAGCAAACTGCTTCATCATAACAATTAAATCAGCAGTATATAATTTATCTTGTTTTGAGCGGGTAGTGGGTGTTCCCAATGATGGAACAACCGGAGGAAGATTTTCATTATCACCAGGCAGGTCAACCAAAAGATTAACTTCATTTCCCTGTTCCCATCCCCAAATGGCAGGAGAATCACGATACCGCACCACAACTTCTTTAATAAATTTTCGCATGAGCTCATGCGTTTTGCTATTTATTTTTCCCCAGCTGTTTACCGGCTCTCCTGCCAGGTCGGGTAAGGTGGGTGTATGCCAGAAAAAAGAAGGAATGAGCCCGATTCCTGATGCTTCTGCAGCTTTAACAAAAGCATCAAGGTTTTGAAAAAACTGGTCAGGATTTTTTAAATACAGATCCCAGTTTTTTGGCCAGTATCCATTTAAAGCGAAACGAATAAATGGAATTTTACGCTCCTTCAGGTAATTAAAACCAATTTTATACGTGTCATTATTTTGTTGCCCGTCTTCGAGGGTACGTATAAATGCATTAAAATAATTAACTCCAATGCCACGAAACTGGTTGCCATTCAGCAACAATTCACCGGTAGCAGAAACTGACAACCCGGGATACTGATCTTTTTTGGGAGGCACCTCTTCTGTATTTTCTTCAGGAGAAGTATCCGTATTGTTCTTCTTACTACAAGCTATTTGCCCTGTAAGCAAAAAGCTCAACAATAAAACAGGTATTAATTTATTTAAACGCATATTATAAATACTGATTAAAACTTTACTCATACCGGGCCCGGACATTTGTTCAATGCCGGACCCGTTTATAAGTATTTGCTATCTGTTTTGCTACTCATTAAAACGCTTCTTTATAAGCATCCCCGGTATTAATATCCTGGGTTTTCTACTAAATTGGGATTAGCTGCAACCCGGCCCTGCCCTATTGGGAAATAATAATTTTTTTCAGGGAAAGTAGGCGTTTTCGGCCGGCCATCTATATTATCAATAAAGTCTACGCGGTATTTTCCGGAAGCAGCATCATAGATATATCTTATCCCGGTATAAGTACGTGTTAACGCAGTTACTGCAGTTCTCCAACGGCGCAGATCCCAGTAACGATGGTTCTCAAATGCTAATTCTACTTTTCTTTCATGACGAATTTTTTCGCGGCTTACGCTGCCAAGCCAAGCAATTCCTGCACGCTCACGAATTTGGTTAACAGCAATCAATGCATCTCCATCTTTTCCCAACTCAAAAGCTGCTTCCGCGTAATTAAGCAATATCTCTCCATAGCGAAAGATGAGGTAATCTGTAGTGGATTCACAAAACCAGTTAAAATTATTAGCGGTGGGATCAAGATATTTCATTAAACCAAAGCCGGTGTTGGTAACATTCCCTTCCTTAAATCTTACCAGCTGGTCACCAACAGCCGAGATGCCTTCATAAGAATCATATCTTCCGTCAATTAACTGACCGTCTCTTGACATAATGCCGTTGTGCATATCAATTTTGTCAGCGCCCAAGGTTCCGCCTAAAGCCCCTGCCCAGGAAGTACCATTTGTCCAAACAGTTGCAAAGAAACGAGGATCACGATCACTCCATAGTTCATCCATTGTCCACAAACGACTTTTTGTATACGTACGGTCTATAACGCCGGAGCTACCATTTGTAAGTTCAAATTCTTCAACAAAATCCAGGTAAGGACCATGGTAATTACCAACACCCCATACGTTAGGGCGTGGACATTCTACCATATCCCATGACCACCTGTTAGATCCGCCATCCATAAAGCCTTTGCCGGAGTGCTGCTTTACCATAATAGCTTCACTGTTTCCCTTTTTAAGAAAAATGTTTTTAAAGTTCTGCACTTTATCCGCGTCTCCATTATACAATGCAAAACCACCTCCATCAATAATTTCTTTATTGGCATTATAAGCAACCTGGTAATAACTTACATCATCTCCTCCGGGAAAACCCAGCAAGCCATTTAACTGCTGCGTTCCAAATCGTGCTATACTTGCAGCATATAATGCAGCACGCCCACGCAATGCCAACGCTG
>MKRS01000169.1 GCA_001897035.1 Bacteroidales bacterium 45-6 | reverse complement strand
AGACGCTCTCGGGCATGCCGCTCCGCAAGCTGTACATGGGCTCGCTGCCGCTCCTCGAGGACGAGCGCATTGCCGACATCCTCGGCGGCATCGACGCGCTCGAAGAGCTCGACCTCGGCGGGTGCGTGCTGCTATCAGACGCGTCCGTTGCGCAGGTCGTCGGCGCCAACGCAAAGTCGCTGCGGTCGCTGCGGCTCAACAAGGTGATGCACGCGGGCGAGGGCGCGCTCGAGGCAATCCTCTCGTGCGCGCGCCTCGAGCACCTCGACGTCTCGTGGGTCCGCGCCGTCGACGGGCCGTTCCTCGAGCGGCTCATTGAGGCTGCCACGGCGCTCAAGACCGTCCGCATCTGGGGCGATAATTTGGTGAGCGAGTTTGCGGTGCGCGCGTGCGAGAAGCGCGGCATTGTCGTCACGGGGAGCATACACGAAGTATGTTCCCTTTTTTGTGTTTGATTTTCGCTTTCAGAAATATTCCCGTAGTCGTACTCAATCTTGGATATGGCCGGGTTTTGCCTTCTTATTCTTTTTTCTTCAATGGAGTTGTTGAAAACTTTTTTGAAAAAAAAGTGGGTAAAAGTGGGGCGTGGTGGAGAAAATATTTATCTTTACCGATTAAATAGGCGAGAAGTCAACCGGTTAGAAAAGAAATAGATGGTGCAATTCTTAGGCAATATTGAAGCGAAAATTGATGCCAAAGGGCGCGTTTTCCTGCCGGCCGCATTCCGAAAGGCTTTGCAGTCGGGAGAACAATCGTGTCTGGTGTTGCGCAAAGATATTTTTCAAGATTGCTTGGTGCTTTATCCCCTTCAAGCCTGGGAAGAAGAAGTGAACTTGCTGAGACAAAAACTAAACAAATGGAACAAAGAGCATCAGCAGCTTTTTCGGCAGTTTATGCTCGATTCCGAACGGTTGGAGCTTGATGCAAACGGGCGCATACTGATCCCTAAAAGGTACTTGCAGCTGGCCAAAATAGATGCCGAGGTGCGTTTCCTCGGGGTGGATGCAACGATTGAGATCTGGGCAAAATCCAAATTGGACGAACCCTTGATGACGTCCGAAAAGTTCAGCGAAGGACTTCAGCGGCTGATGAATAGCTAAATAGAAAAAACATGAACGAAGAATATCACATACCAGTGCTTTTGTCCGAAAGTGTGGACGGAATGAATATTCGCCCCGAAAGCATCTGCGTGGATGTCACTTTTGGCGGCGGCGGCCATTCCCGCGAGATTTTGTCGCGGTTGGGTCAGAAAGGTCATTTGTATTCTTTCGACCAGGACGAGGATGCAGCCAAAAACATACCGGAGGACAAGCGGTTCACATTCGTCAGGAGCAATTTCCGGTACCTCAAGAATTTCCTGAAATACTACGGTCAAGGCTCTGTGGATGCCATATTGGCCGATTTGGGCGTGTCTTCGCACCATTTCGACGATTCTGAAAGGGGCTTTTCCTTCCGTTTCGAAGAAAGCGACCTCGACATGCGGATGAACCGCCAGTCGAGGAAAAATGCGGCTTCCGTGCTCAATGGATATCCGGAAGAAAAACTGGCCGATGTGTTTTACCTCTACGGCGAGCTTCGGGAATCGCGCCAGATGGCGGCCGCAATTGCCCGCAGAAGGTCGCAGGCTCCCATCTCCAAGATAAGCGACTTGCTTGAGGCCCTGGCTCCTTTTGTCAAGAGGGAAAAGGAAAAGAAAATTCTGGCACAGGCATTTCAAGCCCTGCGCATCGAGGTGAATGAAGAGATGGAAACGCTCCGGGAAATGCTCCAGCAATCGCTCGAAGTCTTGAAGCCTGGAGGGCGGTTGGCGGTCATCACTTACCATTCGCTGGAAGACCGCCTGGTGAAGAATTTCTTCAAGACTGGAAATTTCGAGGGGAAGCTCGAAAAGGACTTTTTTGGCAATACGAATGCCCCTTTTCGCTTGGTGAACAACAAGGTGATTGTGCCCGACGGAGATGAGCAGGCAAGAAACCCCCGCTCAAGAAGTGCCAAATTGAGAATTGCGGAAAAAATATAGAGGGAACCCTAAACTTCGAAGTCAGATGAAGAAAGACGGAAAAACCAGCAAGCTGAAAAACAAGGTGATGTACATCCTTAGCGGATCGGTGCTTACGGAAGATTTTTTCGTGAAAAACACGTTTTTCATAGGGGTTGTGCTGATTCTGATGGTGCTGTATATCAGCAACCGTTACAATTACATCGAGCAGATGTCCAAAAT
>MKRS01000168.1 GCA_001897035.1 Bacteroidales bacterium 45-6 | reverse complement strand
AGCCGGACAGGAAAGGAGAAAAGCGAGCTTTCTTCATTCCCGTACCGCTATTATTTCAGTTTCCACTCCACTCCGTCTTTTCCATCCTTGATGTCGAAGCCGAAGCTTGTCAGTTCATTGCGTATCTTATCGCTCGTAGCCCAGTCTTTGTTGGCTTTGGCTTCGGATCGAATCTGGAGCAGCAAGTCGATGGCTTTCGAGAAAGCCTCTTGCGATGCCGATCCGCTGTTCGATTCGTTTCTGATACCGAGTATGTCAAACAAAAATGTGTCGAACAGCCATTTCAATTCCTGAATATCTTCTTGTGCCAGCGTTGCTTTTCCATCATAAGCCGAATTGATAGCAGTAGCCGCTTCAAACAAATGCGAAATCACGATAGCGGAATTGAAGTCGTCGTTCATCGCATCGTAGCATTTCCCTCGCAAAGACTTCACATCGACCGAAGAAGAGTCTGCCGGAGCCAACTTTTCGATCTTTGTGTATGCGTCCATCAAGCGGCTCAACGCTTTTTCGGCGGCCTGCAAGGCTTCGTTGCTGAAGTCGAGGGTGCTGCGGTAATGCGATTGCGCCATGAAGAAACGGACGGTCATCGGGGAATAGCCTCGTTCGAGCAAGGGGTGGTTTCCCGTGAAAAGTTCCTTGGGCAGGAATCCGTTTCCGGCTGTTTTCGACATGCGCGTGCCATTCACCGTGAGCATGTTGGTGTGCATCCAGTATTTGACTGGCATGGTGTGATTGCAGGCTTGCGATTGGGCAATTTCGTTGGTATGGTGCGTGGCCTGCAGGTCCATTCCGCCCCCATGAATATCGAACGTGTCACCCAGGTATTTGGCGCTCATGGCCGAACATTCGATATGCCACCCGGGAAATCCCCAACCCCAGGGCGAAGGCCATTTCATCAAGGTTTCGGGCTTGGCCTTGATCCACAAGGCGAAGTCGAGCCTTCCCTTTTTTTGATCTTGGCCACCCAATTCGCGCGTCCCTTCGAGGAGATCTTCCAATTTACGGTTTGTCAGGACTCCATAAGGATATTCCTTATCGTATTTCTCCACATCGAAATAAACCGTTCCGTCCAATTCATAAGCGTAACCACATTCGAGGATCTTCTTCACCATCTCGATCTGTTCGCAGATATGTCCGGTAGCAGTGGGTTCGATGCTGGGCGGCAGCGTATTGAAAATGGAAAGAATTTCGTGGAAGCCAAGCGTGTATTTCTGGACTATTTCCATCGGTTCAAGCTGTTCCAGCTTCGCCTTCTTGGCAAATCTGTCGTCGCCCTCGTCCCGGTCACCTTCCAAGTGCCCAGCATCGGTGATGTTGCGCACGTAACGGACCTTATATCCCAAGTGCAATAAATACCTGTATATCAAATCAAAAGAAACAAAAGTACGGCAATTACCCAGATGCACATCGCTATACACCGTTGGCCCACACACATACATCCCTACATGCGGTGGATTGATAGGTTCGAAGAGTTCTTTTTGCCGTGTTAAAGTGTTGTAAACAACAAGTTTCTGTTCCATTTCAAATTTATTTTTTTAGAATAATCAACACAAAAGTAATAATTTTGGCACAACCTGCAGAGAGGACGGGCAGATTTGTTGATTGAGAGAGAAGCCCTCTTCGCAAATCCCAGTTAGTCATTCAGAATGACGATTCTCTCTATTTGTCTTGCTGACCCTGTTGCTGGTTTTGTCCTTCTGCTTGCCGAACCGGCTTTGCCTTGGGGTCAAATTTCAAGATATAGGTGGGCGGCATGTCCTTGTATTGCCCTCCAATGGCCAATATAGGCTTGAACATGTAGGGGTAATACTGGGTGGCAAGCGGAATAATGGTAGCAATTGCGTGACGGTACCAGTGATCGATAATGATGTAATCTACTTTATTTTTTATCAGGTAGTTAAGGATTTCTTCGGGCTTGCCTTCCCGCATGATTCCCTGCCCTTTGCGGTAGCCAGAGTACATGTAGTACA
Organism: Bacteroidales bacterium 45-6; assembly: GCA_001897035.1. Lineage (GTDB taxonomy): Bacteria > Bacteroidota > Bacteroidia > Bacteroidales > Dysgonomonadaceae > UBA1309. The sequence goes on along the minus strand of MKRS01000168.1, from coordinate 252 downwards.
ATTCGGGTTTGCGGCAGGCCACAACTGCATTTTGCGGCAGATTCTTGCCGATCCATTCGCAAGCGGAGATGTATTCCGCCCCGGCTGGGCCAATAATATCGACAGCTTCCGTCCAATCCTTGTACTTCGCGATTTCATGCTGGTTTGTCGTTGATTTCGAATAGTTGGACACAAGCAACAAAGGCACCAACACGCACAGCGCATATTGCCAGATCGCAGCCGGTTCTTTTTTGCGGTATTTTTTGAGGGCAA
>MKRS01000167.1 GCA_001897035.1 Bacteroidales bacterium 45-6 | reverse complement strand
GTGTTGTTGACGGTGCTTTGGGAGGAAGCTTTGTAAAGCGTGTAGCAGATTATTTGGAAGCTTTTGATGTCAATAGAGATTTTTAATTGACTCATTTATATATAAAGAAACCTCTCGTTTGAGAGGTTTTTTTATGAAATAAAACCGGACCGATTCAAGGAGGTAATAAAAACCGCTATCTTTGCTTACCTATTATCATTGTATTCACAAGCAACTATTTGCCTATTGCATGGCTCAAGATCAAACAACGGAAGCCGAGGCTAAAGTCCTCTCCATCATTATTCCTTCCTACAACGAAGAGAAAACCATTGCCACTGTGCTCGAAAAACTGCACGGAGTGCAACTTCCCCACGGGGCAAAAAAGGAAATCGTGGTGGTGGACGACGGCTCTAAAGACAACACCCAAAGCGAAGTGCAACAGGCAATCGAGGCTCATCCGGAGGCTAATATTCGCTACATCCGCCAGGAAAGAAACCAAGGCAAAGGCATGGCTATTCGCAAAGGAATCGAGGTGATGACAGGCGATTACGTGGTGATCCAAGATGCCGACCTGGAATACGAACCCGAAGACTTTTGCCTCATGCTCCCTTTCCTGCAATCGGGAGAGTACGAGGTGGTGTATGGTTCCCGTTTTCAAAACAGGAGAAACCGCCATTCCTACCAATCCTTCTATTGGGGAGGACGCTTGGTGTCGCTTGTCACCAACTTGCTCTATAACCAAAATCTTACGGACGAACCCACATGCTACAAGATGTTTACTGCTAAGCTGTTGAGGTCGATTCCACTGAAATGCACCGGCTTCGAATTTTGCCCCGAGGTGACGGCGAAGGTTTCGAGATTGGGCCACTGGATCTTGGAAGTGCCTATCCATTACTATCCGCGTTCGGTGGAGGAAGGGAAAAAAATAAAGTGGACGGATGGCGTGGAAGCCTTGCTTGTCCTGTTCAAATATCGTTTTTCGAAATGAATTTTTTTAGAAAATAGCCAGAATGAAACCTAACAAAAACAACCCTGTTCGTCAACCAAAAGGCACTGCTCCGAAAGCTGCGGGAGCTAATTCCAATGACCTATTGACAAGCGGAAAAGGCATCTTCCAACTTTCCCCACGGATTCTCAGCATCGGGATGATCGCGATCATTTCCATCGTGTTTTGGGGTACATATTCTTCTGTTTTCGACACCAAGCTCGATCTCAATGGCGACAACATCGTCTATTATTCGCTTGGGCAGGCCATCCATCAGGGAAAAGGTTTCGTCAACATCATGTCGATCAACGAAACGGCCCACACGCACTTTCCTCCGGGATATCCATTCTTCTTGTCTCTGCTGATGAACGTCACCGACAGCATTTCAGCCATGAAATTTGCCAACGGCATGCTCTTCTTTTTCTCGGTATTACTCCTTTTTTCAATCTTTAAAAAAGTTTCCGGCCAAGTGTGGCTGAGTTTCACCGCCTGCCTCATGATTGCTTTTCACGGCGAGATACACCGCTGGGCAACCATCATGATGAGCGAGATGCTCTATATGTTCCTAACGGTTCTGATGACTTGGATCATCCTGAACACCGAACCCGAAGGAGCCTTTTCTCCTGAAAGGCGGAAGAAAACGATCCTCAAACTTGTCGTTTTTGCTCTTTGCTTTGGCTACATCTACTTGGTGCGAACCATGGGAACTTCGTATATCCTGGCCGTCCTGCTCGTGTTGTTTGGACAAGCTGCTGTGTATTTGGTGAAGGGGATCAAGGCCAAAAAAGAAAACCCGATCTGGTGGAAAAACGGTGTGCTGACGGCCTCGCTGCTGTTTGTGCTGGCACTTGCCTCTTTCGGCACTTTCAAAAAATCGTGGGACATCCGCAACGAAAGTCTCGGCGTTGCAAGAAGTGGATATGTTGATGATTTTCAAGGAAAAATGGGCGGTGGAAAAATGGAGACGACCGCCGATTGGACGGCCCGTATTAAGAAGAATTTGGAGTTGTATGTCACATCGTGGATTCCCAAAGCAGTGTTGTCTCCCGCAGCCGAAGACGTGGATATGACGCAATCGGCAAGCTCCGGGGCTTGGCTTGGAGGGCTTCTTCTGTTTGGGGTGATCCTGATAGGCGCACTCACGCTGAAAGACAAATTCCTGCTCTTTTTCTACATGGGCATCACCTTTGCCGTGCTGCTGGTGTGGCAGGAGCAATATGGAGGACTACGCTATTTCCTGACGCTTATTCCATTGGTAATCTTT
>MKRS01000166.1 GCA_001897035.1 Bacteroidales bacterium 45-6 | reverse complement strand
AAACCTACTACCTCTAATTTCTCTGAAAGACTATGCTTTCGTTGCTTTCTTTTTGTTGACATAAAAATACCCCAAAAGTTTTTTGTCTAACTTTTGGGGTACAGTTCAAAACGAGAAGCCCTTAATCATTTATTACCTTTTAATGTATTCCTGCAACACCTTCACATAGGCATCGAAGGCAGCTATACCGGTTTTGGTGATCTTGCACACCGTTCTCGGCTTTTTTCCGTCAATGAATTTGCGGACTTCGATGTAGCCTGCCTCGTTGAGCTTGTCTATCTGCACGCTTAAATTTCCCGCCGTCGCACCCGTCTTTTCCCGGATAAACACGAAGTCGGCCTCTTCCACCGACAAAAGCAGCGAAACCACCGCCAGCCGGAGCTGGGAATGCAACAAGGGATCCAATTCTTTAAACATGTTTTTTTGCTTTTCTATTCAGGACATGGCCTGGAACAGCCAAGCCAAGAATGCTGCAAGCAGCAAGAATCAAAAACTGGTAATGCCACATATTCACCGAACAAACTGCCATGCAGCCCAAGGCTCCGAGCCAATAGACAAAAGAAGCGTAGTAATAAGCCTTAATACGAATGGCTCTCGCCGATATGAATTGAGCCATTCCCGTAAAACTTAGTATTGTGGGAGTGATGAGCACTCCAAAGTAGGATGTGTCGAAGATTCGGTTTCCCGACCAAATGACCAGCAATATGGTGATGCAAGCAAATAGGTGGGCTGTCCACACGGTGCTTATCAGCCGTTCGAGTTGGGTTCTCACCTGCGCCTTGATAGCATTCTTCCGCCCGATGTACCTTGACACAAGCACCATCGGAATCATAAACCACCAAACGTGGAAAGAGAGTATCGGCCTTTCCAACACGTTGAGCAGCACAAAATTCGCGATTGCCGTGAAGGCAACCACGTACCCGCTGAATACAGTTGGATCGGCAGATCCCTTTTGAAAATTGTTCTGCGCCTGCGCAATCATCTCGTTGATGACACGAAGACTGTCTTTTTCATCAAAATTCGCTTCCATTGTATTGATTTGAATAAATAATGCTGAAAATATTTTTAACTGCAAAGATAACTTTCATCGAGCAACCAAGCAACCCCAACTACAAGATCGCTCGGTCACAAGGTCTCATCTTCCTATTTATTCCCCGCACATTTTTGTGCTACCATTTTGTAATATCCCGCTCCCCAATAGGGCTTGTCAATCGACTTTTGTTCTTTCTCGAAAAGAGTCCCCACTGTTTTCATCGTTTCGCAAAAATCCTCTTTCGATCGGAGAAACTCGGGCAGATTCTGCTCAAAAACGGCCAGCATCAGCCTCGGCCTCGGATTTTCAGGATTCAAGGCGATGGCTTCTTTGTAGTTGGTCATCACTTGCGCAAAATATTTCTGCCCGTTTGCGCTCGGGTTGGTTGTTATCAATGCCATGAAGTAATATCCCTTCAACATGGCCACTTCCGACTTGTCGGCCTCTTTGAAATTGTCCAATTTATCGAGCCATTCCTTTGCTTTTGCCAATTTTGTTTCCACCGTTTCATCCTTGGGGTTGAAAAGCACCGATTGGGAGTATGCAAACGCCACATAATAGGCTGGTTGCCATTGTCCGCCATATTTTAAGGCAATTCGCTCGAATGCACCGCCGGCAGAGACCAATTGTGCCGGTGTTTTGGCCGTATCCACCGCTGCAATTTGTTTTTCCATAGCATTCTTGTAAGCAGGATCGTTCGACTGCGCAGCAGCTGCACCCATGGCAAGGATCGATAAAACTACACTAAGATAAAGTTTAATTGTTTTCATTTTATTATTTTGTTTAAGTGAAATTATTACGTTATTAGAATTTGGAAGCATCATAAGCCGTTTTTCCTCCAAGCGTGATGAAGCATCCGATCAGGAATCCCTGACGTGTGTAAGAAACGATGGGAGTTCGTTCGAACACACCGCCGGCTCCCTGCTCGGATTGATAGAGGTAGCCAAAAATATTGTTCCTACCGAGAAGGTTGTTTGCACTGGAATAGAAAAGCACTTTTTTGCTTGCAAGGAATGTCCAGCAAAAATCAAGCGAATTGTAAGGCGATGTCCTGGCATTCATCTCCCCTGGAAGATTAGGGTTGGTGTAAGTCCTGCCATCTGCATAGCGGTTGGTTAGCCCGAATATGCTCTTGATGCCCATATTGGTGTATTTCAGCACAACGGATGCCGTGTTTCTCGACACAAATGAAGGGGTGA
>MKRS01000165.1 GCA_001897035.1 Bacteroidales bacterium 45-6 | reverse complement strand
ACAAGCAGAGGATAAAAAGCAAGGTTAGTCCCCCGCTCCCCCACGAATCTTTTCGTGTGGTTGTCAAGAATAAAGGCATTCCAATATCTCGTACAATTTGCTAAATTTGCCCCAGCAGGTGGATATCCTGAGTCCCTTGGCAGAGGCACGGAATGTGTACAGCTATTCGGCGGACGGCGTGAAGCTGCGGGTGGTGAAGAAGTACAACTCGAACATCATGCCCTCGCCCATCATCTGCCTGATGGACCAGGGAATGTCGTCAGGTACCACCCAGATCACCGACTACGTCGGCAACAAGATCTTTGAAAACAATGTGCTAGATCGGATTTTAGTGGACGGTGGATATATCAAGAACGGCGCGTACTATTTCTATGAGACCGACCACCTCGGCAGCAACCGCCTCACGGTGAGCCAGACTGGAACAGCGTCCGACCGTAGCGACTACTACCCTTACGGCATGCAGATGGGCCACAACGACCCGAACAAAGGCTTAGCCCTACTCACGGATGGTTCTGCAAAAACGGCCTTCAAGTTCTCCGGCAAGGAGCTGGACGTGATGCACGGGCTGAACTTGTACGACTCGCAGGCGAGGTGGTACGACCCTTGCATCCCGATTTTGCCAACTCCCGACCCAATGGCGGAGAAGTATTATAGCATTAGTCCGTATGTGTATTGTGGGGATAATCCGATGAATAGGATTGACCCCACAGGGATGGACTGGGTTTATCGAATTGTAGATGGAGTTACTGAGTCCTATTATGATAGAGACGTGAAATCTCAGGAAGATGTGAATAAAAAATATGGTGATAAATCAGGAGTAACTCACATGTCTGATGGTACAACTCTTACAAGTTACGACAAAGACGGGAACGTAAAATCTCAATACACTTTTACAAATGACAGTAAGGAAAACAAATATGGCACTGTGACCGATATGAATGGGAACAAATTGGATAATACTCAAATAACATATGGTAGTAATTATACTATTTTTGGAACTAGCGACAATAGTGTTAACGGTGAAACGCTTCATAAGAACCTTATGGGTACAAGTTACACTGGACCAGACAATCCGAAAGACTATCTAGGGTTTGATTCATATCAGTACCAACCACGAAATGCAAGCGAATATCCCTCCATGCAACATGACAAAGAATACGACAAACTGCATGCAAGTGGGCTTACCGGCGCCTTATTTGATATACGAACACTTGATGCTGATATGCGGTTAGTCCAGCGCAATGCTAAATTGAGAAATGACCCATCCATTCCTATAAAGGACAGGCATAGAGCAGCTAATACAGCAGCAGTATTCGGGTTCATCTCGGGATTTAAAATCAATTTATTATTGTTAAGAACCACTCCATAATCATTTATAATCAATAGAAATGAAACATCGTACTTTATTATTATTTGTTTTGTCCTTTATTTCTTCGTGCGACTTAATTATATCTGGATCTTATCCATATTCAGAAAAGTATACGTTTGATATTTCTCGTGAACAACTGATTGATAAAATTAAAGAATTTAAAGAAAAGAATCCAAGTTATAAAGTAATGACAACTTTTGAAAATGGTGAACGGGGAGAATTGCCAGATAGGATGGTAACAGACAGTATGTTTTATGGTTGTTTTTTTTATTTTCGTGATTGCCAAATGACAGTGAATTGCGTAATTAATATTAGCAAAGAAATATCATCTAATTATACTACAATTCAATTAGTTAGTGTGACTAAATAAAAAAAATTGGGGAATTGGAGGGATCTAAATACAAAAGACTTATCGAAAAGTGAGAATACTCAAATTAAAAGAATATTTGAGAGTCAGATATTAGACAAGCTTGGCACTTGGAAAAGAGATTGGTAATGCATGGTAATGTATCAAATGTGACTATCATCCTTCCGGATATAGAATCGGCTTGTCGGGTGTGATTTAGCTTCGCTGATTTTCAATTGCAATCACACCCTTGATTACTAAGAGGATTTGTAATCCGACTTCGCCAACATTGATGTGGAGTACGCCTACAACGCCAATGGCGCCATGACCAAAGATTTGAACAAGGGCATATCGAATATCTCGTACAATTTGCTAAATTTGCCCCAGCAGGTGGACATATTGAGCCCCTTGGCCGAGGCGCGGAATGCGTACAGCTATTCGGCGGACGGCGTGAAGCTGCGGGTGGTGAAGAAATACAATTCGAATTTCAACACTTCGCCCGTGATAGGCTCGGCGGTGAAC
>MKRS01000164.1 GCA_001897035.1 Bacteroidales bacterium 45-6 | reverse complement strand
GGTAAAAGATGAAAAAGGAATGCCGCTCGACGGGGCTTCTGTGGTAGCGCGCAGCAGCGGTAAAGGCGTAAGTACGGATGCAAAAGGAAGGTTTACGATAGAAGCGGATATAGGAGATATACTGGACGTTTCCCGTGTAGGATATAAGACAACTGTTGTGATCATCAGCTCAAATGCATTTTTGGAGATAAGCATGCCACAGGAAATTACTGCTGCAACGGAAGTGATAGTGGTGGGCTATGGCACTCAGAAAAAGACTAATGTAACCGGTGCTGTAAATACGGTCAATATGAAAGATGTGGCAGGCAACAGGGCTACTACCAATATTGCGCAGTTGCTGCAGGGCGTTGTGCCGGATCTGCAGATCACCTATTCTTCAGGTGAGCCGGGGGCATCCACAAGCCTCAATATAAGAGGTACTACCAGCATAGGCTCCGGTTCCAACGGGTCGCCGCTGATCCTGCTTGATAATGTGCCGGTGGCATCGCTCTCTTTAATTAATCCCAATGATATTGAAACGGTAACCGTTTTAAAAGATGCGGGATCGGCTGCAATATATGGCGCCAGGTCGGCAAGGGGAGTTATCCTGCTCACCAGTAAAAATAAAGCGGGCGCCAAAAAAACAAGCATTGAATATTCTAATAATCTTGTCTTCAGCCGCCCGCTGGAAGTGCCTGAGAAAGCTACCCCGCTCCGGACCGTTCAATCTTTTAAAGACATGAACTTTGCACCGGGAACCGGGCAGAATGTGGACGATTGGTTAAGCTTATTGAATGACTATGCGCAACATCCATCTCAATACGGATCAGGATACACCGTACAAAACGGCGTTGTCTATCCTTTGCGTGAGAATGATGTCTGGGATGAAATGGTCTCTAAAAACGCTTTTCAGCAAACACACAACCTGGCAATAAGCGGGGGAACAGAAAAGACATCCTACAGGATCGCCGGCGCTTTTACCAATGAAGACGGTATACTGATAACCAATAAGGATAGCTACAAACGGTACAATCTCACAGGTTTTATCAATTCCCGGATCACCCCCTGGGCGAATGTCCAGTTGAGCACCATGTACTCCAATGCCAATAAACATTTCCCCAATACGGGATATGGGTTCGGCATATTCGGCTCAGCATCCGTATTGCCTTCTTATACCCTCGTGGGAGATTCTCTTATTGATGGCGTATACGTGCCTTATGCCACTCCGAAAAACCTGATTGAAAACGCAGCAGTGAGCAACAGCAGGTTAGATGATATAAGGCTGTCGGGTAAAGTAACCCTGAATATCTTTAAGGGATTTAATGTAGTGGGAGAATATACCTACGACAAAACCAATACGATCAACACCAGCTATGACAAGCCGTTTAATATTATCACATTAAGCAGTTTTGTTCCCACCCCCACCGTTACTGCTGATAAGGCAAAATATTATAAATACAACGACTTTACCGATTATCACGCCCTGAATATTTACGGCACCTATGAAAGAAAGCTTGATGAGCATTTGTTTACGCTCACTGCCGGCTTCAACCAGGAAAGCTCCTATTTCGAATTGTTAGATGCACAGATGTCGAACATGATCAATCCCAACCTTCCTTACTTAGATGGCGGCACCGGCGTTATCCAGCCGGATGATAACGGTTTTGACGGGTTTTCCGAATACGCGGTACAGGGATATTTTTACAGGTTCAACTATGCCTATAAAGGAAAGTATTTGCTGGAAACCACAGGCAGGTATGACGGCTCCTCTAAATTCCCTGAAGGGAGAAGGTGGGGATTTTTCCCTTCCGTATCAGCCGGCTGGCGGGTATCGGATGAAACATTTATGAAGGCGCTCAAACCGGCGCTGTCTGATCTGAAGATCAGGGCAAGCTATGGCAATGTAGGGAACCAGTCTATTGGCAATTACCTGTTTTATTCGGGAATGAAGACCCGCCCGGCCTCTAACTGGGCAGATGTGTCCGGGGTGCGGTATCTCACGCTGGATGCCCCGGGACTGATCAGCGGCGACTTTACATGGGAAAAAGTAACCACCCGGAATCTCGGGATTGATCTCGGGCTGTTCAACAACAGGTTTACCGGCAGCTTCGACCTGTTCAAACGTACCACAACAGGCATGCTGATCCCTGGTGCGCAATTGCCTGCCGTATTGGGCGCCAGCGCCCCGCTGCAGAATACAGCCGATCTCAAATCTACCGGATGGGGATTGCAGGCGGCGTGGAAAGATCAGGTAGGTA
>MKRS01000163.1 GCA_001897035.1 Bacteroidales bacterium 45-6 | reverse complement strand
AGTAATTAATGTCCCCAAATTCGATGTTTTTTCTCCAGTTTTAATCATTTTGTATTACTTTTGTACGCCAAATGAATAGGAGCTATTTATGGAAAACGTAAAAATCAAAGATAAGGAGTTCGCCTTATTTATTCCTGAGACAAAAATATTGGAGCAAATAGGGCGTGTGGCCGAAGAGATAAATAGGGATTTGGCAGACAAGAATCCTCTTTTTGTATGTGTGCTGAATGGCTCATTCATGTTTGCAGCCGATTTGATGAAGCGGGTGAATATTTCTTCGGAAATTTCGTTTGTGAAGTTGTCGTCCTACAAAGGGACCAGCTCCACCGGCAAGCTCAAGGAGCTTATCGGGCTGCAGGAAGACATTGAAGGGCGCAGCGTGGTGATCGTGGAAGACATTGTGGACACGGGCCACACGATGGTGTCGGTGATCGAACAATTGAAACAAAAAAATCCGGCCGATGTCCGCGTAGCCACCTTGCTTTACAAGCCCAATGCCTTGAAAGTGGAGCTGAAATTAGACTATGTGGCCATGGAAATTCCGAACGATTTCATTCTCGGATACGGACTCGATTACGACGGATACGGTCGCAACCTATCGGATATTTATAAAATCGTAGGTTGATATTCTTTTTTAGCAAGAGGCATCATTTCCTTCTTCAGAAATTATTATTTATATAAATAACCAAACAGGGACAGTTGCGAAGGCAAAAGCGTTCGCACATAATTCTCTCGTTTGCAATCACATTATCATGCTTAATATTGTAATTTTTGGTGCTCCAGGATCGGGAAAAGGCACTCAAAGTGAAAAATTAATCGAGAAGTACGGCTTAGCGCACATTTCCACAGGAGACGTTCTTCGTGGTGAAATCAAAGCCGGAAGCGCATTGGGTAAGTTGGCGGAAGGCTACATCAGCAAAGGGCAATTGGTGCCCGATGAAGTGATTATCGATATGCTGGCCGAAGTGTTGGACAGCAAGAAAGACTCGAAAGGGGTTATCTTCGACGGATTCCCCCGCACCATCCCGCAAGGGGAAGCATTGGACGCCATGCTGCAGGAACGCGGACAAGCCGTGTCGGCAGTGGTAAGCCTGGAGGTGGACGAAGCCGAATTGGTGGATCGCCTATTGAAAAGAGGACAGCTTTCGGGCCGTTCGGACGACAACGAAGAAACAATCAAGTCCCGTTTGGACGTATATAAAAATCAGACATCACCGCTCAAAGAGCATTACAACAAACAAGGAAAGTTGCATGGCATTCCCGGCATGGGCAAAATAGATGAAATATTCGCCCGCATCACGGAGGCTATCGACAACGTAAAATAGATCGACGAATGTGCCGATATGCCAATTAGCTGATGTGCCAATTGAAGTCAGTTGCATAAGCACCATCCTGAGTATTCATCCTGTTTGCAAATTCAATTTTCTAATCAGCACAGTTGCATATTAGCACATAAAAAAAGTATGGCCGAAACAAATTTTGTAGATTATATCAAGATCTTTTGCCGTTCGGGAAAAGGTGGGCGAGGTTCCACGCATTTCCGACGCGAAAAATATATCCCAAGGGGCGGGCCTGACGGGGGCGACGGCGGCGACGGCGGGCATGTCATCTTGCGTGCCAACCGCAACTATTGGACTTTGCTCCATCTCAAATACCAGCGGCATATCCTTGCCGGTCATGGCGAAGGGGGAACAGGGCGCTTGAGCAGTGGCAAAAAAGGTGACACCAAGATCATCGATGTCCCTTGCGGAACGGTAGCCTATGACGGTGAAACCGGCGAGTACATCTGCGATGTCACCGAAGACGGACAAGAAGTGGTGTTGCTCAAAGGGGGGCGCGGAGGAAAAGGAAACAACTTTTTCAAAACCCCTACCAACCAAGCACCCCGCTACGCTCAGCCGGGAGAACCTTATGAGGAAAAATACATCATTTTCGAATTGAAAGTGTTGGCCGACGTAGGGCTGGTGGGTTTCCCGAATGCCGGAAAATCGACCCTGCTGTCGGTGGTGTCGGCTGCCAAACCCAAAATAGCCAATTATCCTTTTACCACCATTGTGCCTAACATTGGGATTGTTCCCTACCGCGACCACCAGTCGTTTGTGATGGCTGACATTCCGGGAATCATTGAAGGTGCCAGCGAAGGCAAAGGCTTGGGATTGCGTTTCCTGAGGCATATCGAGCGAAACTCGTTGCTTCTGTTCATGGTGCCTGCCGATGCAGACGACATCCACAAGGAAT
>MKRS01000162.1 GCA_001897035.1 Bacteroidales bacterium 45-6 | reverse complement strand
GATTTAACTCAAAAATCTCGTTCATGGGTGCGTAGCAAGATGACTGTTGTAGGTGAACGTACTTGGTTAGAACTACATGGAGAGCCTTGCATCACTTCTGATTCTGTAGTTGAAAAACAACAAATTTGCACCTCTCGCAGTTTTGGTGAAATGGTTACAGACTTCGATTCTTTACGAGAATCTATTGCTAACTTTGCATCAGCTTGTGCTGCGAAGTTGAGAAAACAAAATTCATTAACACAGGGCATGATTGTTTTTGCTTATACCAATCGCCACAGAGAAGATTTACAACAATATTTTCCATCTAAGGCAATGCAATTTTCTTTCCCTACTGCTGATACAATGGAGATAATCAAGCATGCTAGTTGTGCTCTGAAAGAGATTTACAGAGAGGGTTATGAATACAAAAAAGCTGGAGTTATACTTACGCATATCATCAGCGAAACCAATTATATGCACGACCTTTTTGACCCAAGAGATAGAGAAAAGCAAAAACGCATTTCGCAAATGATAGATTCCATCAATCAGAAGAATGGCACAAACTGCATTAAACTAGCTGCTCAAGGCGTTGGAAAGGCTGATTGGAATCTGCGAAGAGATTTTCTATCAAAGTGTCCTAGTACGAAGATTGGGGATATAATAGAGATAAGAGGATAGAAAATGGAACAAAGATCAAGATTACTAGACTATAAGCAAGATATAAGTAGAGGGTGTGTATTTCGCTGTAAAGCAAAATATCCCTATGAGGAGGTCGTAGACTTTATGGTTGCCGAGTCTTTTGATAATGGAGAATTACGTTATGTCTTGTATGTTATATCTGGATATAAAGCAGGTTCTCTATTGGTAAGATTACCTAAAGATGCACTATCCACTAATTTCGGTCTAAATTGGAAGTGGGTTGTTGAGAACTGGAATGATTGGATTTACTTAGATTGTGGAGTTGAGGATGTTTGGGTAGTAGAAAAATCAGTTCCTACTCTTGATTAAAGGAGACCTTTTTGATAAAAATCCTCAAAGTATTGGTCGCATCTATACTGCCTGTCTATAATAGGAATGATACTTGAAGAAGGAATTAAGTCTTCAATTTCAAATTCTCCTTCTGATAAGAACTGTGCAACTTCCAAAACTTTATCTTTTGCGTCACGGTAGCGACCTGTCTTTAGTTGTTTTTGATATTCCTTCCCCGCTTTATCTGAATCAAGAAGTACATATGGCAATGAGTCATCTCTTGATGATATAAGTTTTGTAAGCGGCCCCATTCCTTTCACTCCTCCTGCAGGTATGAAAACAATTTCTTTGGAATTTTTCAAATCTCCTGTTCCCACTAAATACCTTTTTATCAGATTCAAATATATTTGGTCACTTGGCCCTTCAACAAGAATAGGCAAGCAACCTAATAATAAAGTGTCAGAAACCGTAAGCCCTAAAGCTGCATGGACAGGATATATGGATTTTTCAGCATCTTTTGCATTATATCTCAAATTTGAAGAAACCTTAGTTCTCCCTGTTTCGGAATCTATATACACAGCCTTAACATTAGCTAAATTATCCATATCTACTAAAAATGGAGAGTGAGAGGTGTATATTAGCTGATTTTCTTCTGATAACTTTCTGAAAAACTTTGCTAAATCATATTGTGCGAGTGGATGTAAGGATAATCCAGGTTCATCCAAAAGCAATATAGTATTTGAATGTCCTTCTTTTGTCTCTACTAAGAATACAAGAAAGAAACTAAAAAACCATTGTAATCCACGACTTCTACCCTCCAATTCTATAGGTTCAGGTCGTAATGTGTCGGAAACATTTATTCTAAAATGATGTCCATCGGCAACAAATTTAAAAATATAATCTCCTTGCAGCCACCATTTCTTAAAATTAATGGTCAGTTGGGATGCCGCAGAATCAAGCAAAATACTTCTTTCTCTTTTTTTATCTGACCATTCTTTCACTTCATCTTCGGTAAGATTTTGCTCTACAGAACTGATTTCTCTATTGTTATAATCAAGTTTTTTTATAACGATTTTTCTATCATTTCCTAATTCGTAGATTTCTTCAGGAGAAAGCTTAACATACTTAAATAGAACATCAAGAGTTCTTGCTTTTGCTCTTGCTGCTTCACCTAAATCGTCTCTCTTGAAGTCTTCAATAACTCGTGGTAAGTATATTTCACTATCAAGATTACCGTAATCAGAGTAATAAACAAATTTAGGAATCTTCTTTAAAACCTTCTGCCTTATT
>MKRS01000161.1 GCA_001897035.1 Bacteroidales bacterium 45-6 | reverse complement strand
TTCCCGATTCCCCGCGACTCGTAGTAGGCTGTCACGCCGTGGCCGTCGAATTTGGCTAAGCCTCCATAATTGCACATCCAGATGTATCCGTCCCTGTCTTGGCTCATGAACAGCAGTTTGGTGCTGGGAAGCCCGTCGGCCGATGTGTAGAGGCGCGACCCTTGCCCCTGCACTTGGTGGAGCGAACAAGCAAAAAGGAGAATGAGCAAGAACAGGTAACTTGGATGGAAGTATTTAACGGTTTTCTCGCGAAAGTTTTGATGTGTCTTCATGCGGAGCTAAACGATTTTTTAGAATTGTATATGCGACTGGTTTTTCTTAAGGTCTCGGTGAGTTCAAAGTTAGGCATACTTGTTGATAAAACAAAGTCGAAACAGGGTTTTGGTGAATTGTTACATTGTATTTCACGGAAAAACACCTTTTTACAGGCCCATGTAACAAAATTACATATATTATGTAACTAAAGTTAAGGTGCGTTTAGCGAGTTGATAGCTATTTTTGCAGTGTCCATTTGTTGATGTTGCCGGCGATCTCGTTTCGGGTGGAATATCGGAAACTTGGATTGTCTTTTTGGGCGAATTGTTTTGTGTCGATAGTTAGCGGTGTGGCGATGCTTTTTCGCACTGCGAGTAAATTCCAAAACAAAAGGCCGGCGAGAATGATTTGTTACCTTAATTTATACTGTTACATTGTTACCTAAAATTCTTTTTTATTCGTAAATCTTTAATCACAAAGCCGACTTGAGAAGGCTTCAGAACCAGAAAAACCAATACCAAAATCAAATGTCGAACAATAAACTGAAGAAAAATCCGTGAGATATCTTTCTATCTTTTGTGTGTATGCCCTGCGTGGAGGAAGGCCATTGGTGTGCCCTTCGATGAAGGCACTGCAAAGGGTAGATAGAAAACTATTCTTGCCGTTAGGATGAATTTTTGAAGGGACGATCGGTGTTTTCGGCTTCTTAAGTCATCGCAATACACGTGCATTATGCCCTGATTAAATATTTTCATGAACCACATATTAACTTAAATTTAAAGAAATGAAAAAAAACTATCTTTTGTTTGCCTTTCTTTTTCTTGCTCTATTTTTCGCTGCCTGTAATAGCGGGCCCGAAGTAATAGACAAGTTTCCGGTTGTAGAAAACAAATACGACCCGGCAAAGCCGACTTCGGTGAATGGGATAGACCCTATTTTCGGAGTCATAGACCAAACTTTTATCGTTGAAGGCAATTTCCCCGGAGATTTATCGTCCTTGAAAGTGTATTTCGGCCCGAAGAGGGCGGTCTTGCTCGCTTGTGACGGAAAGAGCATCACGGGCTTAGTACCCAAGCAATCCGACGGGTATAATCAAATATCAGTAGTGGTGGGGAACGATAGCATTGTTCCTTCCGGCCTCAAGTTCAAGTACAAACAAAGTAAGTCAGTCAAAACTGTGTCGGGAAAATTTTATTCGGGCGACGCAAAATGGTTGGACGATGCTGCCTATGCTGGTGCAGCCCTTGATGCCGTCACTTACGGGGAAGTTCACTATGTGGCCACTGTTGCCGGGCAAAAGTACGACAACATCTTCTTGATAGAGACGGGTTGGGGCAATAGGCTGTTCTTGCTCTCACAAGACGACAACAAGATACAGAAGCTCTCAACTCCCACCAACTTGTGTTCTCCTGCCGTTCCAAGCACCCGCGACAAATTTTATGTTACAAAATTCTGGGACGGAGACCATCCTATTTATTTGTATTCAAAAGAAACCAGCTGGGCATTCACTACCACCGGGATCACCGTCGCCAAAGATGACTGGCCCGGAGCAAAGACTCCTTCAATGACATTTGCCGAAGACGATAACTTGCTCTATCTGTTTGATGTGGAAGGCCGTATTGCCGAGATCAATCTGGCAGACAAGAGCTACAAGGTTTACACAGCAGCCAACAAGAAACCGGCTAACATCAAACCGGCCAACTTCGGTGGCAACATAACAGGCACTCTGCCTTCGAACTTTGGCGACTGGGAAGATTCGTATATCTGCTACAGCAAGTACCACAAGTGCTTCTTTGCTTCCTTCACCAGGGAACACGCAATCTTCAAGTATGAGAAAAATGCTGACAATACCTGGACTTGCTCTCTCTATGCCGGGCGCAATGGCCAGGGAACTACCTTCGGCGACAGGCTCAAGGATGCTCAATTCAACAACCCCCACGGAATGGTGGTGAATGCAGATGGCGAACTGTTAGTTTGCAACAAAGGG
>MKRS01000160.1 GCA_001897035.1 Bacteroidales bacterium 45-6 | reverse complement strand
AGGAGCTCATTCTATAATTCTAAAAGGAGTTATTATAGGCGAGAATTCAGTTGTAGGGGCTGGTTCAGTTGTTACTAAGAATATTCCTGATAATGAGATTTGGGCAGGTAATCCTGCGTGCAAAGTGAGAGAATTAATAATAAGCACTGATAATGACCCTCAATACAGATAAGCTTCTCAACATATCAGTTTTAGCCATTACTATTTCTTCGGTAAATCAGTGGTCCGATTTGCCTTTGGGTAGTACTTCCTTTTGGTGGATTATCAATGGTATTATATTATATAGTTTTTTCAGATCACGAAAGCTATTTTATGATAAATCAAATGAAATCTATTTAAAAACACTAAGATGGTATTTGTATTGGAATGTTATCTGCATTATCAGGGGGTGTTTTGTTGCTGACAACTATTGGGAATGGAAAAGCCTTATAGGCACATCCTTGGTAATGCTGCTTCCTGTATCCATCAATATTTCCACCAATGCAGAAAGGGTGCAAAGAATTACCTCTTTTTGGCTTAAATACGCATTGCCCTTTTTTGTAATCATTTTTCCTTTTTTACAGGGAGAAGCGATTGGGCGTTATTTAATACCCATAAGCTTTTTATTATTATTCCTTCCCTGTTTCAGCAGGAGGTGGAAAATAGCGCTTCTCCTTATCACAGTATTTGTAATAGTAAGCTATCTCGGTGCAAGAAGCAATGTTATTAAGTTCGGGGTACCAATTGCAATAAGTATTTTATATTATTTCAGACGCTTTTTTTCAGTAAAGGCTTTGAATATTATTCGTCTTGTCTTGTTGATTTTGCCATTTGTTACCCTCATACTTGCGGCTTTGGGTATTTTTAATATATTCAAAATAGGAGATTATTTGTCTAACGACTATAGTACAAATGTAATTGTCAACGGACAGAGGACTGAAGAGAGTTTGATGACAGATACCCGAACTCCTTTATACATTGATGTTATAAATTCTGCATTAAAGTATGATTACGTATGGTTTGGCCGCACACCTGCCCGGGGAAATGAAACTACTTTATTCGACTTTTTTCTGCCCGACGATAACACATATCCTACAACAGAAAGATTCAGCAATGAAGTATCCATACTTAATATATTTACCTGGACGGGACTAATAGGCGTGGTACTCTATTTTTTTGTTTTTTATCAATGCAGTTATCTCGCTATAAAAAGGTCAAAAAATAGCTTTATGCCATTCATTGGCTTGTATATTGCGTTTAGATGGTGTTATGCCTGGGTTGAAGATTTTAATAGAATTGATTTATCTAATTTGTACTTGTGGATTATAATTGGAATGTGTTATTCCAGATCTTTTCGCGAAATGTCGGATCAGGATATAACGCTATGGGCCAATGGAATTTTGAAACAAAGCGCAAGAAAATTATACATACACAGAAAAAAAATCGCTTCAGGGAATGCATAAAAATCCTACCCATATAGCAGTTCTATTAACTTGTTACAATAGAAAGAAGAAGACCTTATCGTGTCTTGATGATTTATTTAAATGTATTCTGCCGGAGGCCTATAAATTAAGCGTATTCCTGGTAGATGATAGTTCTACAGACGGTACTGCCGAAGCAGTTAAACAGCAATTTCCCCGGGTTCAGTTAATATATGGTAATGGTTCACTCTATTGGAACCGCGGAATGCACCTTGCATGGCAAAAAGCAAAAGAAAAGGCAGATTTTGATTATTATCTCTGGTTAAATGATGACACAGATCTTATGCCGGACGCTTTGATCGAAATGTTGGAATGCGCTGCATTGCAGCAGAACTCTGCCATCATTTGTGGCGCTATTTGTTCCAGGATTACTCATTCTTTTAGTTATGGAGGGCGGGACGCAGATGGCAAAGAAGTATTGCCGGACAATGATATGCCTGAGTGCAACGTTATTAACGGGAACTGTGTTTTGGTGAGCAGGGAGATATGTAACAGGGTTGGGATGCTTGACCCGGTATATCCTCATGCTATCGGGGATCATGAATATGGCTTAAGGGCGGCGAAGAACGGGTTTACCAGCGTTACCACCAGAAAATTTATTGGCTACTGCGAGCGCAACGACGCTTTACCTGCCTGGTGCTATAGTAAAGTGCCCCTGAAAAAGAGGATCAGCGCGCTGTATTCACCTTTAGGCAATAGCCATCCCTATTATTTCTTTCTCTTTGAAAGGAAATATTACGGGTTGCCGAAAGCAGTAAAACACTATCTAACCATTCATTTACGATT
>MKRS01000159.1 GCA_001897035.1 Bacteroidales bacterium 45-6 | reverse complement strand
CGACTTTAGCGACAAGTTCAAGCTGGAGTCGAGCGCATCCTATAATTACAGCGACAACTATTCAGCCAGCCGCAGCTACACCGACAATTTGCGGGTGAGCAACAACGGCGCAAAATACGTGACAAGCGCAAGCACCGGCGACACATACAGCAACAACGCTGCCTTAGAGGCAAGAATGGAATACGCTCCCGACAAAAAGACAACTATCCGCCTCTCAAGCAATTTCTCTTACAATTCGTCCCTCATGACATCCGCCTCCGACAACACTTCGCAGGCAAAGGACTCCACCCTTTGGAACGAAAGCCATGCCAAAAACAGGCTCAATTCGGACGGAACCCAACTAAGCTTGCAGATGGATGCTTCGCGAAAACTGTCCGACAAAGGGCGGCAAATCAGTTTTAGCGGAACATACAACGCCAACAACAGCAGCGGGAACGGCATCACCGATTCCAAAACATTTTATTACAAGGCGTCTTCCGACAACGTGATTCTCGACCAACATTCCAACTCAAAATCCAACCGGGGATCGTATGGTTTCCGAACAGATTATGTGGAGCCACTCTCGAAAAACAACTTCCTGAACCTTTCCTACAACGCCCAATTCAACAACACTCTCAACGAAAGGCTCACCTACGATTATGATTCGATAACAAATGCCTACGACAAGCTCAATCCCAACTATACCCGGAATTCCGAAACTCACACCGTCAACCAAAATATCCGCGCATCCATTCGCGGACAATATCCAAAATATACCTATTCCGTTGGGTTCAACATGGCTCCAGTCCACACCAAAAGCAAGACCTACGTGAAAGATTGGTTTGGATCAGGAAATGATTCGATCTTAAATGTTTACAAAGGAAGGACAACCATCAACTATGCACCGCAATTGGAATTCGTGTATCGCTTCGACGAAAAAAACAACAGCAAGGATTCTACAAACAACGACAAGTCTAAACTGGGACTCGAAAATAGCGAGCCAAGAGGCATGCCTGGGGGAAGAGGTGCCGGATTCGGACGGCGGGGAGGGTCGCGCAACAGCCTGAGATTCCGCTACGAAGGACGCACGCAACAACCCTCCGTCACCCAGCTCGACCCAACTCCGAACAACAACAACCCACTGAATATCTCTTCGGGTAATCCCGACTTGCTACCCACTTTCACACACCGCATCATGTTGGAATACAGCAAATTCAACTCGAAGGACATGAGTTCAATCAATGCAACCATGAACACATCGATCGTGAATAACGACATCGTCAATTTCACCACTTATAACGATTCCACCGGCGGAAAATACACCAGACCCGTCAACGTGGACGGCTCGTGGAGTACCAACGCCGGACTGATGCTGGCAAAACCTTTCGGACCCAACAACAAGCTCCGTTTCAGCTCCATATCGAATGCCTCCTACAGCAACCAGGTGGGATTCACACGCGTAGATTCCATCAGCATGAAAAACATCACGCACAACCTTGGATTGAGGCAGAGCATCAACCTGAGCTACACCAACGACTGGTTCTACGGCCAGTTGCGTGCGCAAATCAACTACACCAAAGCGAGCTACACGCAATCGACAGCAAGCAACCGCGAGTCGTATGTTTATAACATAGCCTACAACACCCAAATCACCTTGCCTCACGCTTGGAGTTTTTCGAGTGACATCTCCTACACGATGAACAGAGGCTTGTCCGCCGGATACAATAAAAATGAAGTACTTTGGAATGCCGAATTGGGAAAGACAGTGTTGAGCCGCGGATATGTGAGTCTGAAAATGACAGACATCCTTCGGCAGAGCCTGAACATCTCGAGGTCAGTATCCAGTGAAGTCATTTCGGACACGCAATATACCGCCCTGACGAGCTACGCTATGCTTTCGTTCACCTACCGGTTCGCCAATATGGGCGGGAGGGGCGGAAACAGAAGGATGAATTTTGGTGGCGGAGATATGGGACGCCCCGGCGGACCTCCACCGATGGGATTCTAACTTTTCCGAAAGCGACAAAAAGACAAAGAGTGTTTTTCAAGTATTTCCGATACGGGCTTGAAAAACACTCTTTTTTATGCGTTAAGCTTTCCTTTTTCCATCGTCTTTAACTTTTTCAGTTCTATGACATAGAATACCACAGCGATCAAGGTGGAAATCAAATCGGCCGAGGGCATTGAGAGCCAAACGCCTGTGATACCAAAAAACTTGGGCAGGAAAAACAACAAAGGAGTTAATATAATGACTTGCCGCGTCAAGCTCAGTA
>MKRS01000158.1 GCA_001897035.1 Bacteroidales bacterium 45-6 | reverse complement strand
ATATCCTTTTGCTATGAGTTTGAAATAGTCGCCTTTAACGAATTTTCGGGCAAATGTGTCCCCATTTTGGATTTGATAATATACCCACGGAGAATTTGCCACATAAGCCCCCACAGCCTTGTACTGGCTTCCATCGTTAAATGATACGAAATTAGATGTTTGAGTGACATCCGTAGCTGAATAATCGCTATAGAAGCCCCACATGCCAACAAGGAAATTCGTTCCTACACCATTGTATCCACCTTTGGGCATAGATCCCCACTGGTTGCTTACCCAATCCGAACTATTTTCTCCATGATTGCTGTTGTCGGTGTGGTTGCTGATGGTGAATCCGTCCCAATAAGATCCACCCCATCCCGAACGATGTGAGAAAATAAATTTCTGGGATTCCAGATGGGTATTTTCCACGTAAGTATCGGCCCAATGCGATTCCGCTCCAAGAGGATTGCCCGCAAGCGTTGTGGTATTTTGCAAATCGAGTGTAAAAGAGCCATCAGCAACGGTTGGATAAGAAGGAACGGCAGCCTGAGGATGCAAGTCTTCGACGCCAACCACTTCCGTGGAAGTTTCACCCAACCAACCTGCTTCTTGCAGCATGCCAGTATGGATCTTCACGAAATCAACATAATCCAAATGAATAGAATTGCCATTGGCATCTACAGCCCAATCCAGATCAAAACCTATTTTGTCATTGGCTGAGGAATTTGCCCAATTGTCCACATATCCCCAAGCCAAAGCAGGCAAAGCCCAACTATTACCTCCTCCGGTAGCATTTCCAGCTAATTTAGTCCCTTTGAAGGTGACGGAATCGGGCATCCAAAGAGGATACATGGTGGCTTGAGATGCAAAACTGATGTGTGTGACAGTTCCGCTACCGCCTTGGTTATCCTTCCACACAATGTTCGATTTTTGTTTATCCGGATTAGGCCTGTAATACGTAATCTTGTAATTGTGAATGGTGGTGGGCTTGCTATAATCGGAGCCAGCCAGCTCGTACCAAGGTTCATTGGGATCGGGGATGCCGTTTTTATTCAAATCTTGACATACGGAAACGATTCCCGGTTCTGCACTATTGACAAAAGCATTTCCCAAAGCCTTGAAATCGTATTGCCCGGGTACATTCACAATGGGATGATCGAACCCCACAACAACATAACCACCAAAAGACCCAAGGCCCAACATGGACTTATTTCCCACCAAGCAATTGGAGGCAAAGATCAACGCACTGTCCGCCCTATTGCTGTAAGCCGGGGTTGGGAACAAGCGGTTGATATGCTGTCCTGGTGCGGGTTTGTATTC
The DNA here is from genome assembly GCA_001897035.1 of Bacteroidales bacterium 45-6. Classification (GTDB taxonomy): domain Bacteria; phylum Bacteroidota; class Bacteroidia; order Bacteroidales; family Dysgonomonadaceae; genus UBA1309. The sequence continues at coordinate 16,095 of MKRS01000158.1, read as the reverse complement.
AATAACCCGGGTTATTTTACTCGAATTCTCTCCTTGAATCCATTGCCCGCATGACAAGAGAATCGTCAGGAATAAAAGCGTAAATTTTTTCATACTGTATGTTTATAGTTTCAAATTAGATGCAACTTGATTATCCTCTGCATCTTTGAGGTGAATTATTCTTGAATTTTAGTTGTTGTTTTTGTCACAAAAAGCGTTTTGTTCGGATTCAATCCCAGTTCCTCTATCTTGAATTTGAAGTTTCCTTTATTGTCGAAACACACCACATCGCCCCAAACGATGAAGTTCTTCGCATCCGTAATATACACGTCGCCATTCAGGGGATTCACGTCAATGCCGTAAGGAGTGGTCAGGCTTGTTTGATCGGTAATAAAACTATTGGAAATAATGACTTCCTTTTTGCAGTCAAAAACTTTTATCCAAGAAGACTGCGTGCTGAAATCGAAGTTATAGATATAAGCTGTGTCGTTATGTATGGTAAAATTCAAGGCCTGAATATCATCGAAAGTTTGTTCCAGTTCATCTGTTTTTGAATTGATTTTTTGAAATTTATATGGTATGTCCCCATAATTTCCTCTCGAAACCAGGTAAACATCCCCTTCAGAATCAGCGTGAATGCGGGACGGGTTGATGCCAACGGTGATTTTTTTTGTCTCTGTAAATGTTGCGGCATCGATCACGGAAACAGTGTTGTCATAATTGGGATAATCCAATCCGCCCGAATTTGTAACATAAATCTTGTTGTTGGCAATGCACAGTCCATCGGGATTCCTTCCGCATTTGACGATCCCGGTGATGTTGAGGTTGGCCGTGTCGATGCGCACCAAGGTACCATCGAACGAACATACATAAGCGTTCCCCTTGGCGAAGTCGATATAACGCGGCTGTCGGGCCACTTCGGAATCATTGAACATGGGGATTCGTTTGATGGATTGGCCAGTTGCCAAATCCACCACTTCGATCTGGCTTGACACATTCACCACGATATAAAGCTTGGAACCGTAAGCCGCCATGTCGTTTGCCGTGTCGCCTAATCCTCGCTTGTTCATCGTGAGGAATAAATCGGAGGTTAGTTTGGCGGGATCAAAATTATAATACGCCAAGGTACTGTTGTTGAGGTTGAATAATCCTTCCGAAAGGACATAAATCCCCGTGACCGAAGTCTCAGAGACAAAGCTTTGTTTGCGTTCTTTGTCCTGCATGTCATCGCAGGAAGCCATGGAAAACAGACAAACGGAAATAATGGCAATAATCCAACGGTCAGCCGACCGCTTTTTTTCTATTAAAAAATATTTCATGTTGGGAATTGTTTGATGGTTGACTAATGATCAGAATGTCCATGAGAGAGTGCCCCGGAACGAACGTCCAGGCATTGGAAACCACTTGACAATCATGTAATTTTCGTTCAAAAGGTTCAATGCTTCAAATTTGAAGTTTAATTTTTGATTTAACAGGGAAAATGATTTGGAAACTGAAAGGCTGTGGTCGCTATAAGATGCCAAGCGGTTTACTGCAAAATTTTGGAAAGTAGAATACCGTTTGCCCGACCACAAGAGCGAATATGCAAAGTTCACCCACGGAGTTTCGAGGGATAATCGGCCTGAGCCAGATACCCGTGGCATGTATGGAACCTGGTGAAGATAGGTGGAGCCTTCGGGATCAGTGACATCTAGAGCACGCTGGTAGGTGTAAGTTCCCCCGAATAGGATTGTTAATTTTTCCCCGGCTGACACCGAAGCCTCACCCGAAATATCGACTCCTGTAATCCTGACTTTTCCAAGATTGACCATACTCCAGACGAAAATATTCTTCGTGGGCATAGCCATAATCTTATCACGGACATGGTTGCGATAACCATCCACAGTGAATGAAACCAAGGGGATGGTCTTCCCCAAAGAAACAGCATATGTGATTCCAATGTCAAACTGGTTGGTCGTTTCAGGCTTCAAATGGATATTCCCGATTCTTGAATAATATAAATCATTGAAAGTGGGTAGGCGGAAGATATTCTTGTAGAAAGCACGAAAACGGAGATCTGAATTCTGTAAAGGTTTGTAGGTTACACTGACATAGGGAGACAAACGGTTGTAGTTGGATCCGGCACTCCCTTTTTGCACAGTCTCTTTCACCAAGGTAGACAATAAGCTGGCCGTAGCAAGCACATGTTCGGAAACATATTTGGCCGCAACCACAGACAATAAGTTATACCTGACTGGTTTGGGAAATTCATTTGTCACCGAGTCGGATTCAAATTCGGCACCAAGCGCATTGATGAAACCGTCGGAAGAGACGGCAAACGAGAGATGGGGCAGTGCCTTGTACAATGCCGACAATGAGAGGTAATATTCATTCTGCCGGTAAAAACTTTCTTGTCTACCTGTTTCATTGAGATAAGTCGGATCCAAATAATGGAGATATCCGTGGTTGAACTTCGCATTGCCTTGAATGGAAAACATCTCGGACAGAATGTTTTGGTAATGCCCTTGCAAAAAGAAGGTCGCATCCGACAAGCGTTGCGAAGAAAAATTCTCGGTGTTGTAGAGAATGATTGCTCCCGGCAAACCACGTTCGGAGTGGTAATAATATGCTTTGATGTATCCGTTTTCTTTCTCCGAAAGGCTACCGTGTAAAGCCGCTTCCAACCGTAGATTCTTCACATCTGTATTCTTTCGCTTTTCGTTGGATACACTGTCTCCTTCGCCTCCATGGTAGAGTTTGTAGGGATATTGGCCGTCTGCGGAGAGCCACTCACTGCTGAAACTAAGCGCATATTTTCGTGAAAGCTTATATTGCAGCCACAAGGATGGATTTATCATCCCGAACGAACCACCTTTCAACGATGCTCGTGCATGAATGTAATTCGCACCTTCAAAACGGGGCGTAAGTGTTCGAATATTGAGCACGGCTGCCGAAGCGAACAACCTTGCCGGCTGAAAAATGTTGTCACTTTGTCCATTGCTTAAGGAAAGCATATCCACATTTTCCAACGAGAATCGTCCGATGTCGATCTGTCCGGTCTGTGTGTCGCTGAGCGAAATACCATCGTAGCTGACAGCCGTGTGAGCCGCCCCCAAGCTTCTTACGGATACAGTCTTGAGTCCGCCAATGCCGCCGTAATCCTTCACTGCCACACCCGCAAAATACTTTACAGCATCGGACACTTGTAGCGCATTCAGATTTCCAATTTGCTTGGACGATAGAATTTGGAGAGGAGACGAAGAACGAATCTCGGCGTTGCGGTAACTCTCAGTTACCCTAACTTCCCGGATCGTATAAACACGTGTGCTGTCCTCAGCATCTTTTGACAATGCAAAACTTACTTCTGCAAGTAGGCAGGAGAAGACAGCGAAAAGAAAAATCCGCTTACTGAAAAAATAATACATAAGTTCCACTATTTGGCGTTAACTCAAATAGCAAACAAGAAACAAAGTGAAGTTCAACAAAGCACAAATTCTACCAATAACGGAGCAGATGATGCAGTATTGTTCCAAGCTCTTTCCTCGAAAGCCATAAACTATAATCCGCAAAGGCAGGTCTTCTGACTCACTCCCGTATTTGAACGCCTTCCCGAAAACCAGTTAGCAGAGAACAGTTAGCAGTTATCAATAAAAACTGTGACTGTAAACTGATGACTGTTGATTGTCTTCAGTGGCAATAGTGTTGTTCAATACGTTATTCCAATTAAGCTGTTAACTGATGAATGTTAACTGCTAACTGAAAATGAAGCTTACAGCAGCGGGACTGTTCAGGATTTACACCTGATTCCCTTTTAATCTCTTTTGGCGGGTGCCAAAAGGAGAACCGTTGCGACCCCAAAGTTAATACATTTTTCACATGGATTGCAATCAGGTTGGAAAAATGTTGGCGGCACCTATCCCACAACCGGTATTACGGAAGATCTACCTGTGCAGTATCAGAAGCCGTCTTTGCAGGAAGCCCTCCATACTTTCCACCTGCATTCCCATTTCCAAGAAAAAAACCATCATTCACTTGCAAGCTAAGGAAATATTAATATCTTTGGAAAAGTTATAAGGAAAATAAAAATTCGATGTGCTAAAGAGACATCGACGTTCCGTTTATTAATTCATTTAACAAATAGAGCTTTGGAATCGACAAATAACAATGTAAGCCCTTTGGCAAAAGTAAACTGGCATACGCGCAAAGCAGCCCTGTGCAGCTTGATCTCGCTTGTACTTCTTGGTTCTTGCAGCGTTGACAATGCATACGACATGAGCAAGGACATAGACCTGACCATGGCCCTCGGGAGCAATGGATTGGCTCTCAAGCTGGGAAATACCGAAAAAATGTATTTGAAGGACATCATCAAGATAGATGCCTCTAATTTGGTGGACACCATTACCTCGGGAAGCAATCGCGGCCTTTATTATTTGGTCAAAAGCGGGTCATCGAAGTTCAATGTGAACGTGAAGAGCATTGCCCCTTTTGACGTGTCGCCCATTCATATCGAGACGAATAATTTGTTCATTGCGCAAACGAACATCCCGGGCTTCAATTCACAAGCAGACACGATGATCTCTGTAAGCTCGGATGTGAGTGTGAAAATGCCCAATATTCCGGTTGAGGTGAAAGAGATCCACACCATTTCATTAAACAATGTCTCTGCCACAATCAAATTATCAACGGACAATTCGAAATTCAAAATTGGGTCTTATACCAATTTAAAGATAAAGTTCCCTAATTTCGTCAAGTCGTCTTCGTTGAATAGCGCCAACGAATATTTTATCACGGGAAGTTCCCAGACGATCACAATACCTATCCAATCGCTTGAATTTCCGGTCAATGGATCATTCGGGCAAAAGGTGGACAATGGCGAAATACGTCAAAGCGGGACAATATTCATCAATGGAGATATTGCGTTCTCTACCAATGGAACAGTAAATATCGTTCAGGGAGAAACAGCAAAAGCAGTTTTCAACATCAGCTTTTCCCAAATTTCATCGCAACAGATCACCGGCCTTGTGAACCCAACGATTAATTTCAATGCGGCTCCCCTACAGATAAAGAGTGGCCTTCCTGATTTCTTGCAGGACGACGAAATCCACTTTTCGGCAACCAACCCGACCCTGAAACTCAGTTTCAACACGCAAAACCTACCTGTTCCCATCATCTTTCAAGGCGTTGTTGAAAGCAAAAAAAGTGGACAAACGCTTGCATCCGTTTCAATCCCCGAGTCGGGGCATGTCAACATTGCAAAAAATTCAACAACAGTCTCGTATTTTTCGCAGACAGGCACACCTTTCGATCCCTTTGGCACCAATCTTCCCATACATAATGAGACTGTAAGTAGCCTGAACAAACTTGTTACAAAACTTCCAGATGAAATTGGGGTAAATTTCAATGATGGAAAAGTAACTGCAGACCAAAGCGTTGAGCATACCATCCGACTGGGACAGAGCTACGGTGTCGGCGTTGACTATCAAATCCTCATCCCATTTCAATTCGACAAGGACTTGAAAATCCTGTATAATGACTCGATCGTTGACATGAACAAGGATCTAAAAGACTATCAAGCCGAAGGGCTGACCATTACGGCTACTGCCGTAAACACAATCCCTCTGAACTTAGTGACAGAGATTGTCCCTTACGACATTCATGGGAAAATAATCAAAGAAATTGCGGTTGAATCTGCCACAATCGCCCTGGGAACGTTGGACGCCCCGAAGGAAACTGAAGTGAGCGTGAAGTTTACGCCAACATCTCCAGCCGATGTGAGTAAGATAGAAAAATTAAAATTTAGATTCACCGCCTCGGCATCAGACCTTACCTCTGACAAGACCCTTCTTTCCGCGCAATATGTCCAGTTAAACAATCTCCGTATCAAGCTGAACGGAAAGGTTATAACCAATTTTAATTGATCCTAAAAGCCAAAAAAATGAGCCCTATGAGACATTATATCTGCCAATCTTTATTCATTGGTGCAGTAATGCTTGCATCCACGATCAGCATTTCGGGCCAGGAGTTGCGTTCTTCCTACTTTATGAAAACTTCAACGTTCCGGCACCAGCTAAATCCGGCCCTTGCCGACCAAGCCTACCTGGGCTTGCTCTTCGGAAGCACCAACGTGGGAACAAGTGGCAATGTCGGATTGTCCAATTTCGTCTATAAATTGGAAAACAACCCCAACTACAACCTCACCACGTTTATGAGTCCCGAAGTGAATGCCGACGAATTTCTGGGAAAGCTACACGACAAAAACAGGGTCAATGCACATGTCAACTACAACCTGTTTTCCGTCGGGTTCAAAGGATTCAAAGGGGTGAACATCATCGAGGTGAACATGAAGTCGAACACCTCCCTGAGCCTGCCTTACGAACTCTTCGAATTCATGAAGAAAACGGGAGAGAAAGAACATTATTCATTCAAAAACTTGGGTGCAAAATCACTCAATTACCTTGAAATTGGCCTCGGCCATTCGCACAAGATCGGCGAAAACCTCACCATCGGTGGCAAGCTCAAAATCCTATCGGGGATGGCCTATGCCAAGCTTGATGTCGATCATCTGGACTTAACACTCAACAAAGACGTGTGGACTATCAACGGCAATGCCAAGTTCTCGGCAGCCGTCCTAAAATCGAAGTTCAAATACGACGACAACCCCGATCCCAACACAACAGATCCGGCCAGAGGAAAGAAGGTGACCGGGATTGACGATGTGAGCTTCGACACCCCCGGATTTGGGCTGGCCCTGGACTTGGGATTCACTTACAAAGTCGCACCAATAGATGGGCTTACTGTCTCAGGTGCATTGACCGACTTGGGCAGCATCACTTGGAAAAACACCAACACAGCTTCGTCGAAAGGGACTTGGGAGTTTGACGGGTTCAACAACCCGATCTACGCCACGGGAGAAAACACCGGGAACAATAAAGTCGGAGACCAATTTCAAGCCTTGGGTGACGACCTAAAGAAAGTATTCTCTGTATATGACGACGGACAAAAGAACGAGAAATCTTCGTTGACTGCCACCCTTTCGCTCGCAGCAGAATACCAGATGCCGTTCTACCACAAGTTATCCGCCGGGATCCTATACACTAAACGCTTCAATGGAATTTTTTCCTTGCACCAAACCAGCTTGGCGTTGAACTATCGCCCGGTGAAATTTGTGGAAGCTTCCTTAAACGCCTCCACCACGTCCGAAGGCACGACACTCGGAGGGATGCTGAGCCTGTATGCAAAAGGATTCAATCTCTTCATTGGTTCCGACAGCTTCATGGGCAAAGTTTCGAAAGAATATATTCCCCTGCACAACGGAAATGCAAATCTGGCTTTCGGCATCAATTTCCCGCTCTGAATAGAACATTAGTCAGAACCGAAACTTTTCCCCCGGCGATGAGCCAACGAGAACGTCCGGCACGAGACCTGTAAAAAACACTTGGTTTCGTGCCGGACGTTTATCTTCGATTTTCACCCGATCTTCTCCCTGCTACCGATCGAATCATGCGACTGGAGGAATCTCTCTTTGCTGTACAATCGCAAATCGCTTTTTTCATAGAAAGGCTCATTTTGCAATGTTAATTTGCGAGAAAAAATGAATGCTTTTCTGCCTGTACCGTAAAAAAAAATCTGCGCGGATTTATAACGTTGATAAATAGCGATTTGTGTTTTTTTCGAAAACCTCCGTGTACCGTATTTTTTTTTGGAGACAGACAAAGTTCTGTCTAACTTGCAACAGGAAAGATGCGCAAGTGGCACGTTGATTCGCCGGTTGCTATCCGCTTTAGAAACAAAGTGTCCGTGGAATGATTTTTCCTATTTTATTGGTAGAGGTTTTTGCCCGGCCAAGTATTAGTCCCCTTGGCTGGTAAGGAAACCCAATAAGAAATAACAGTCAATTCTCCACCGGCTTGTCTTTCTCGATCAACATCCTCGAATCCACCGCTACGATCTCTTTTTCGGTAGCCAAGAGCGGATTGATGTCCAGTTCCTTGATTTCGGAAGCATAGCGGAGCAATATCGACAGGCGGACGATGATTTCCACAAATTTGTCTTCGTTGATCCCTTTCTGACCTCTTGCGCCTTGGATTATCTTGTATGACTTCAACGAACGGACCATCGAGTAAGCTTCCGCAAAATTCAGGGGAGCCAATCCCGATGCCACATCCTTGAGAATATCTACAAAAATTCCACCCAGCCCACAGAGCAGCACGTGCCCGAAAGTGGGCTCGTGTTTAGCACCAATGAAGAGTTCCTTTCCCGTCAGCATGGGCTGAATCATCACGGCGGTAGCGCCGGGTATCTGCATCATCCGTTCCACTTCGCGGGCCAAATATTCAGGGGAGTTGATATTGATCCGAACTCCTCCCACGTCCGACTTGTGGATAGGTCCCACCACCTTCAGCACCACCGGGAAACCAATTCTTTCGGCTTCGGCCACAATCTCCTCTTTCGAGATGGAAACAAATTGGTGTACCATCGTGATGCCAGTCATCTCGAGCAATTTTCTCACCTGCTGGGGCGGCAGCCAGCCGTCTTCGTTGTTGTGGATAATCTGCCGAATAGCGGGTATGTCTATCTCGGGAATTGGAGCATGACTCGATAAAGGCGGAGCTGTAGAAACCACCTTCGAAAGAGCCGTGGCGAGCACCACCTCGTCCGAAAAGTTGACATGCCCCTTGCTCACAAAATCGGTTGTTTCCTCCACCGCCATCACCACGGAAGGCAGGATCGGATATATCGGGATGGGGCTGGTTTCGATCTTCTCGTGCAGCACGTTGTAAGCCTCGATCACTTTCGTGACTCCGGGATTCCCGTAGATCACAGCAATGCCATCTATTTCCTTAAAATGCTGTATGCAATAATCGATCGCCAAGCCAAGGTGTTTTCCCGTACCAGTTCCAAGCAAATCAATCGGATTGCTTACTGAACTGCCGGCCAGCAATTGCTTTTTCAACCCTTCGGCAATCTCCTTCGGCATTTCCGGCACATTTATGCCCGCTTTGGATAAAGCATCGGTAAGGATGACCGCAGGGCCTCCAGCGTGGGAAATAATAGCAAGGTTTTTTCCTTTCAGTGGCTTCAACGAAAGCACAGCACCCACTGCGGCTAATTCCTCCCGCGAATAGCAACGGATGATGCCCGCCTTGCGGAAAAGCGCCTCCACAGCAAGGTCGGACGAGGCAATTGCTCCCGTGTGGGAAGCCGCCGCCCGTTTTCCGGAAGCTGTTGCACCCGATTTGATGGCGGCTATCCGGCAACCTTTTTGGATAAGGGAAGCGGTGTGTTGCAACAATTTGTCTGGATCGCGGATTGTCTCCACATAAAGCAATTTGGTTCTGGAACTCGTTTCAGGATCGAACGACTCATCCAAATATTGCACAATGTCTTCGACACCGATCTGCGTGGCATTGCCAACAGCCCAGACCGAGTTGAAACGCAAGCCTATGTGGATGGAAGATTCGATGATGAACGAGGCCGTACCTCCTGAACTCGACACCATGTCCACCCCTTTAGAATCGATGAATGGAATTGGTTGAGTGAAAAGGCTCTGATGATGGACATTGAACATGCCGCTGCAGTTGGGACCCAACATACACGCTCCGGCATCGTTTATTTTTTTCAGGATTTGCTGTTCCAGTTCGCCTCCTTCGGTTGTCCCTTCGCCAAATCCGGCAGAATAAATGATGAACGCCTTCACGCCTTTTTGATAGGCAAGCACATCTATCACCTCCAAGCAACACTGCGCTGGAATCGAAATAATGGCTAAATCTGCTTGTGGAATTTCGGAAACATCGTGATAACACTTCATTCCCTGAACTATATCTTCCTTGGCATTTACAATATATACATTGCCGTCAAAAGTGCCGTGCAAAAGATTCCAAAGAGAACTCCCTCCTGGTTTCATCGTGTTGTTGGATCCACCGACAACCACAATGCTGCGGGGGGCGATCAATTGCTGATTAATCATATATGTTTTAAGAAATTAGTCTAATACAAATATAAGGACAAAAATGTTAAACGCAGAGCTAAAATCATCGTTTTTAGCGGTTCGAAATAGTGTTTAAAAACAGATAGCCAACGGCAAGCAGACGTCATCAAACATCGAGGCCTATTCCCGGCCGATGGCTCAGGCAGATTTTCCCATTCATTATTTTTGTTCCTGAGAAGCAGTCGTTAGAGATCAGCAAGGCTCCGTCCAGATCGGCAAAATCAGCCAGCGGAGATAGCTGTGAAGCGGCCGAAATGGCGCAAGAAGTCTCCGTCATACAGCCAATCATCACTTTCATGCCCAAGCATTTGGCTAAATTTGCCATTTTCCAAGCTTCGCGCAACCCACCGCATTTCATAAGCTTGATGTTGATGCCCGAAAAGACTCCCGCAAGCTTTGCCACATCCTGCAATCCCTGCACCGACTCGTCGGCAAAGATGGGCAGCGGGCTTTCTGCAGTGACCAGTGCCATGTTCTCCAAATCGTGTTTTGGCATGGGCTGTTCAATCATCACAGCCCCCTTTTCGTGCAGCCAGCCGATCATGTCGAGCGCCTGCCTCGCCGTTTTCCACCCTTGGTTGGCATCGACTGAAATCGGCAAATCGGACACCGACCGGATGGCCTCGACCATCGCTTTGTCTTCCGACTCGGAGCGTCCCAGCTTCACTTTGAGTATATGGAAATCGGCGGCCACTTCCTCCGTTTTTTCCCTCACCACATTGGGCGTGTCTATCCCAATGGTGTAAGTGGTGGCGGGAGCTTTTTCCGGATTCAGCCCCCACAGGCGATGCCAGGGCTGGCCAATCAACTTTCCCGCCAAGTCGTGCAAAGCAATGTCAACAGCAGCTTTTGCCGCCATGTTCCCGTCCTCTACCCCATCAAGATATTCCCATAGCTCCTCCAGTTGCAAGGGATCGCCAAAAGCCTCCAGATGGACTTTCTCCAGAAAGCGGGACACTGATTCCTGCGTTTCGGGAAGGTAAGGCGGGAGCGATGCTTCTCCGTAACCGACCACTCCTTCGTGCTCGATTTGAGTCAACACCACTGGCGTTTCTGTCCGTGAGGAATTAGCGATAGCAAACACGTGCCTCAATTGAAGCGTATAGGGTTTCCATGAAAGTTTCATAACGGGGCATCCGGTTGAATAATAATCCGCAAAGATAAATAGTTTTATCGTAGCCTCGACGATGAGTGCGGATCTTTATCTTCAACGGCAAATAATCCGGAGGGACGGAACCGCCCCTTTGTGCGATAGTAAATGAAAGAAAGCGACCCGTAAAGGCCGCTTTAAATGTTTTCACAACGGAATAATCCTTATTGTGAATTGCTTTCAAAATTTGTACTTGCAAAAATAGAACTTTAATTTATTCTAACAAATATTTTGACATTAAATTTATTGTTTTTAATTTTAGGGACGAATAAACACAACAAAATTAGCTGAATATGAGAACTATTCTAGGACTTGACTTGGGTACAAATAGTATTGGTTGGGCGTTGGTAAACGAAGCTGAAAACGATTCGGAAAAATCGTCTATAATCAAACTTGGAGTAAGGGTGAACCCGCTCACTGTGGACGAGCAGCAAAATTTCGAGAAAGGTAAAAGTATAACCACCAATGCATATCGAACGCTTAAACGTAGTATGCGCCGCAATTTGCAACGTTATAAACTCCGACGCGAAAACCTGATTGAAATATTGAAAGAAAATGGTTTTATTAATGATGAAACTATCTTGTCAGAAAACGGAAATCATACCACTTTTGAAACATACCGATTGCGGGCAAAGGCCGCTACCGAAGAGATTTCATTAGAACAGTTTGCCCGGGCACTGTTAATGATTAATAAAAAACGCGGATATAAAAGCAGTCGAAAAGCTAAAGGTACAGAAGAAGGTGTACTGATTGATGGAATAGAAATAGCCAAATTACTTTATAACGAAAATCTTACACCCGGACAATATTCTTATCAACAACTTAAAAACGGGAAAAAGCAACTCCCCGATTTCTATCGGTCTGACTTGGAAACGGAGTTTGGGAGGGTATTTGACAAGCAAAAAGAATTTTATTCCGAAATACTTACAATTGAACTGAAAGAAGAACTAAAAGGTAAAAAACGGGATGCTGTCTGGGCAATTTGTGCAAAGGCATTTAAAGAAAAGGGTACGGAACTGGTAGGAATAAAACGGCAAGGAACTACTGTCGAACAGAAAATTGAAAATTTCTTATGGCGAACAAAAGGGCTATCCGAAAAATTGAGTTTGGAACAACTTGTTGTCGTTTTTCAACAGATTAATATTCAGCTCAATAACTCAAGCGGTTATCTTGGTGCAATCAGCGACCGGAGCAAAGAATTATTTTTCAATAAAATTAAAAAGGCAGACGGTAGCTTTCGGGCACAAACCGTTGGCGAATATCAAATGGATGTGTTGGATAAAAACCCCAATGCAAGTTTGCGAAATATGGTTTTCTATCGACAAGATTATTTGGATGAGTTCAACACCATTTGGGAACAACAAGCAGAGTTTCACAAAGAACTTACCGAAGAATTGAAACGGGAAATCCGCGATGTAGTGATTTTCTATCAGCGACCGCTGAAAAGTCAAAAGGGATTGATTGGTTTTTGTGAGTTTGAAAGCCGAAAAATAGAGGTGGAAATTGATGGCAAAAAGAAAATAAAAGCGGTTGGCAGTCGTGTTATTCCCCGTTCGTCGCCTTTATTTCAGGAGTTCAAGATTTGGCAGGTGTTGAATAATATTGAAGTTTTTGGCAAAGGAAAGAAAAATAAGAAACAGAAAGGGGCAACATTATTTGACCAGACTGAAGATCCATTACAACTTGGTGGACGGCGAAAATTGTATATAGAAGAAAAGGATCTTTTGGCAGCAGAACTATCTATTCAAAAAGAACTAAAGAAAGCCGATATACTAAAATTACTTTTTGATAATCCGAAAGAATTAGACTTGAATTTTAATAGTGTTCAGGGAAATATCACGCAAGCTCTACTCTTTGACGCTTATAAACGAATTATTGAGCTATCTGGTCACGAAATTAATACGGATAAAAAGTCTGCCCCTGATATAGTAAAATCTTTTGAAGAAATCTTTGAGGGTTTGGGTTACAATTCCGAAGTCCTCGTATTTAATTCGAATATACCTTTAGACAGCCAAGCAATGTATCGTCTCTGGCATTTGCTTTATTCTTTTGAGGGTGATGATTCTAAAACAGGGAACGAAAGTCTAGTCAACAAGGTTGCTGAGTTATGTGGTTTTGAGCAGGAATATGCGGCTATATTGGCAAATATTACTTTTCAAAATGATTACGGAAGCCTTTCTGCAAAAGCAATTCGCAAGATTTTGCCCTATCTTAAAGCTGGAAATAAATACGATGTAGCTTGCGAATATGCAGGTTATAGACATTCGACAAGCTCTTTAACAACAGAAGAATTGGATAATAAGGAATATAAAGACCGCCTCAAAGTATTGCCAAAAAACTCGTTACGTAATCCAGTAGTAGAGAAGATTCTTAATCAGATGGTTAATGTTATCAATTCAATAATAGATACTTACGGAAAACCCGACGAGATTCGGATTGAATTAGCACGTGAATTAAAAAAGAACGCCAAAGAGAGAGAAGAACTGACAAAGTCAATTGCTGAAACTACACGATTACACGAAGAATACAAAGAAATTCTTTCAAAATCGCCTTTTAATCTGTCGTACATAAGTCGAAACGATATTGTCCGTTACAAACTATATCAAGAATTAAAAGACAATGGATATAAGACTTTATATTCAAACACTTACATCTCCCCTTCGGCACTTTTTAGTGGCAATTTTGATGTAGAGCATATTATCCCGCAATCCAGATTATTTGACGATTCATTTTCCAATAAAACACTGGAATTAAGGAGTATTAATATAGAAAAAGGAAATAAAACCGCTTTCGATTTTATTAAAGAAAAGTACGGAGAGACGGGAATAGAAAACAGTTTGGACAATTATTTAACCCGTATTGAAAATTTGTATAAGACAGGTGCACTCTCACGAGCAAAATACAATAAACTTAAAATACAGGAAAAAGATATTCCTGATGGGTTTATTGAGCGGGATATCCGTGACACCCAATACATAGCTAAATATGCGAAAACGATGCTTGGCGACTTAGTGAAATTGGTGGTTTCCACCACAGGTTCTATTACCGACCGATTGCGGGAAGATTGGCAGTTGGTGGATGTAATGAAAGAGTTGAATTGGGAAAAATATAAAAGCCTTGGGTTGACGGAGGAATTTACAAACGATGAAGGCCATAAAATACGGAAAATCAAAGATTGGACAAAACGTAACGACCACCGCCACCACGCTATGGATGCACTTACTGTTGCTTTTACAAAACGAGGAATTATTCAATATCTGAATAACTTGAATGCACGCAACGATAAAAGTTCAAGCATATATGGAATTGAGCAAAATGAACTGTATCGAAACAGCAAAGGTAAACTGCTATTCAAACCACCTTTTACGTTGGACGATTTCAGGGCTGAAGCAAAACGTCATTTGGAAAATACGCTGATTTCGATTAAGGCGAAAAATAAAGTGGTAACACAAAATATAAATGTTACAAGAAAATCGGGTGATGTAAACAAAAAGGTTCAACTTACCCCTCGTGGTCAATTACATAACGAAACTGTTTATGGAAGCCAAAAACAATATGTTGTGAAAGAAGAAGCAGTAAATGCAAAATTTGACGCTGCAAAAATAGCCACAGTAACCAAACCTCAATACCGAGAAGCGCTTTTGAAGCGCTTGAATGAATTTGGAAACGACCCGAAGAAAGCATTTACGAGTGCCAACGCTTTATCTAAAAAACCGATTTGGCTTAATGAACTTCACACGGAACAAGTTCCCGAAAAGGTAAAAACGGTGAGCTATGAAAAGGTTTATACCATTCGTAAGGATATTTCTTCCGACTTGAAATTAGAGAAAATCATTGATAAAAGGATTAGAGAAATATTGGAAGCCCGGTTAGAAGAATTCACCGGCAATGCAAAACAGGCATTTTCAAATTTGGATGAGAATCCGATTTGGCTCAATAGAGATAAAGGTATTTCTATAAAGCGTGTAACTATCTCTGGTATTAGCAATGCAGAGCCATTGCACGAGATGAGAGACAAGGACGGAAATCTGATTTTAGATAAAGATGGCAAAAAACAACCTGTTGATTTTGTGAGTACAAGCAATAACCACCACGTGGCTATTTACCGAGATGCAGATGGAAATTTACAGGAAAAAGTAGTTTCGTTTTATGAAGCAGTGAGCCGAAGAAATTTAGGATTGCCTATTATCGACAAAGAATACAAAGCAGCCGAAAATTGGCAATTTCTTTTCAGTATGAAACAAAACGAATATTTTGTTTTTCCAAATGAAAAAACTGGCTTTAATCCGTTGGAAGTTGATTTGCTAAATCCTGAGAATTATCATCGAATAAGTCCTAATTTGTTTAGAGTGCAAACAATGTCGAAAGTCGTTTATGGGAATAATGTAATACGTGACTATAAATTCAGACACCATTTGGAAACGACTGTAAAAGATGTAACAGAACTTAAGGATATTTCTTTCAAACAATATAAAACCTTAAGTTTTGCCAATAATATTTGTAAGGTTCGTCTAAATCATTTGGGGCAAATTGCTTCTGTGGAAGAATATTAGCAATAAAATAACCATGACATGTCCAAACCAGCCCTAAAGAAAGAACTCCTGAAATTGACCAAAGAGCAATTGGTGGAACAGATTCTCGACTTGTATGATAAAAACAAGGCGGTAAAAGAGTTCTATGACTTTTACCTCAACCCTCTCAATGAATCACCCGCTTGGCAGGCCTCCAAAAAGCAAAGTTAAACCATCGCAATCTACACGAACATGATTAAGAAAACGCTCTATTTCGGAAACCCGGCTTACCTCAGCATTTCGAAAAAGCAATTGGTAATCAAGCTTCCGGAAGTGGTGAAAAACGATAGTTTGCCGGAATCCTTCAAGGAACAATCCGTGAAAACCATTCCCGTGGAAGACATTGGGGTGCTGATAATCGACCACAAGCAAATCACCCTTACGCATGGCGTGATGGAGGCTTTGCTCGACAACAATTGCGCCCTCAT
>MKRS01000157.1 GCA_001897035.1 Bacteroidales bacterium 45-6 | reverse complement strand
TTTTGTACGACATAGGCATTTCCTGCGAAGAAGAACCCTTCAAGAAGTTGATTAATCAAGGGATGATTCAGGGACGAAGCAATTTTGTGTATCGCATCAACGGAACGAACACATTTGTATCCTTGAACTTGAAAAAAGAATACGAAACAACCGAATTGCATGTAGACGTCAACATCGTGAGCAATGACATTCTCGATCTGGAAAAATTCAAGGCTTGGCGTCCCGAATTTGCCGAAGCGGAGTTTATCCTTGAAGATGGAAAATACGTTTGCGGATGGGCGGTTGAGAAAATGTCGAAGTCAATGTTCAACGTGGTGAATCCCGATGACATTGTGGAAAGCTACGGTGCCGACACGCTCCGTATGTACGAAATGTTCCTCGGCCCGCTGGAGCAATCCAAGCCTTGGGATACCAACGGAATCGACGGTGTTCATCGGTTCTTCCGCAAGTACTGGAGCCTTTTCTATGCCGGCGAACAGTTTGTGGTGACGGACGAAACGGCTACCAAGGAAGAGTTGAAATCGCTGCACAAGCTCATTAAAAAGGTGACTTACGACATTGAAAATTTCTCGTTCAACACCTCGGTTTCGGCCTTCATGATTTGCGTGAACGAACTCACTGCCTTGAAGTCGCACAAAAAAGTCATTCTTTCGGATTTGGTGGTGCTGATTGCCCCTTTTGCACCGCACATCGCCGAAGAATTGTGGAACAAGCTGGGAAATGCGACCTCCGTGTGCGATGCGCAATGGCCTGTGTGCAACGAATCCTATTTGTTGGAAGATTCCTTCAAATACGGCGTGGCATTCAATGGAAAAGTGCGTTTCGACATAGAGTTTCCAGCCGACATCACCGCCAAGGAAGTGGAAGAAACCGTGCTGAAGCACGGATCTTCGCAGAAATGGCTGGAAGGAAAAGCTCCGAAGAAAGTGGTATTCGTGCCAAAGAAGATGATAAATATCGTATTGTAACCACCTCCCCTCGAATAGAGGGGGGAGGCTTGCACACTCCGGAAGTAATGCTTAAGTAGGAATAGTATATGTCAAACAAGTATCTAAAGGACTTTTATTGGCGCGACTACGTCAACATCGTTTTCGGCCTTTTGCTCTATGCCGTCGGCCTGGTGGCTTTCATCAAGCCGGTGGGCATTGTCACCGGCGGTTTGGCGGGTGTGGGCTTGCTGGTGGAATATGCCACCAATGGATGGATTCCCCTGCAGATCACCTATTTCGTAGTCAATTGCCTCCTGCTGTTGTTTTCGGTGAAAATATTGGGCGTCAAGTTCTTGCTCAAGACTATTTTCAGCGTCATTATCCTCACCCTGCTTATTTCCCTCTGCCAATCATTTTTCAAGGAGCCAATCATCAAAAACGAGCCGATGATGTCGGGCGTGATCGGAGCCATGCTGTGTGGAGCCGGTATTGGTTTTGTCTTCAATGCCAACGGTAGCACGGGAGGCACAGACATCGTGGTGGCGGTACTCAACAAGTTCAAAAATATGGCTTTTGGCCGGGGAATGTTGTTGTGCGACTTCATCATTATTTGTTCTTCTTATATTGTGTTTCATGATTATGTGAAGATCATCTACGGATTGGTGGTGATGGGCGTGATGACGTATGTGATTGATATGGTTATCAACGGTTTCCGTCAATCGGTGCAGTTCCTGATTTTTTCCAGCAAATACGAACTGATTGCGGACGTGATTAACAAAGAATTGAAGCGGGGATGCACCGTGCTGGATGGCACCGGGTGGTATTCGAAGGAACCGAAGAAGGTGATCGTGCTGCGGACAGCGAAGGCCACTCCGATGGACGCGATCAGGCGCGAGACATGGGAGCGCTCCGAGAGCGCCCGGAAGACCCAGAAATACATCAGCAGCGAGATGGCGGCGGTCGCCGTCATCGCCGCCAGCACCGCGGCCACGATCGAGCCGCCCAGCACGAGCTGGGAGGCCATGGTGGTGTAGGCGCCGAGGGTCATGTAGTCGCCGGTGGCGGCGTTCGGAAAGCGAGCGATGCCGAACACAAGCGTGATCGCGAGTGCCGGCAGCGCCAGAAGCATTCCGATCACGACGCCGTTGATCACGGCATTGGCGATCGAGATCAAGTCCATCGGAGAGCTTTCCTATGCCGGCAGCTTGCCGGGGATGGTCTCCTTCAGGACGAGCTTGCCGTCCCGAATGTCGGAGACCCCGAAATCGGGAACGGTCTCGCCGTGCTTGCCGAAGTCGAGACGGGACGAAGCGCCTTCATAGTCGACCTT
>MKRS01000156.1 GCA_001897035.1 Bacteroidales bacterium 45-6 | reverse complement strand
TAATCAAAATTTGAACAATAGATTTCAACAAACGAGCCATCAGATCGATCAAAACGAACTAATGAAGCACGCGATACCGTCAAACAACAGCCCACGTCTCGTGATTTACCAAAGATTGTACGAGAAAAAGAACTCAATGCAAACAAAAAAAATTGCTTCGTATAATTTTTTTCCGGAGATATCGAAAGCATAGGCATGGTTGGCAGCATCTTTCATGTAAACGGCAAGGAACTTTCCGCCAATGAGTGACACGCTTTCCAGCACGTCGTTCGTTTCCGGAATAATCTCTTTCCAGTTTTCCCGCTGTGGGTTTTCGGGATCAATTTCCATCAGGCGTTGCTTGGGGGCTTTCCAGTTGGTGAGTACATACAATTTGCCGTTGAAATCATCCACCACGTTGTAATCGTTTTCAAAATCAGCAACCAGGCTAATTAGTGACGACGAGGCTTTGGTCAGATCCTTGAACTGGAAAGTGTTTCCGGAGGTGGATTCCGTTTCTGAAATAATCAGGAATTTTTCGTCTTCGGTTACTGCTGCACCCACATTTCGCAGGGGGAAATCCTTGTTTTGGAAAACAATCTTGTCGTCTTTCTGCGAATCGCCCACCTTGTGGAAAAACACTTTGTGGTATTCATTAATCTTGGACAATTCCTTGCCCGGCTGAGGTGCATCGTAGGCACTGTAATAGAAGCCATCGCCTTGCCAGGAAATTCCGGAAAACTTGACCCACAGGATGTGGTCGGCGAGTAATTTTTTCGTAGCCAGATCCATCACATAAATTTCGTTCCAGTCCGATCCTGCCCGAGCCACGGAATAGGCGAGGTATTTTCCATCGTTGGAAAAGGCGATGGAGGAGAGAGCCACCGTGCCGTCTTTCGACAAGGTGTTCGGGTCAAGCAAAATCTCTGGTTCGGCTGTCAGAGAAGCCTGGCGGTAGAGCACACTCTGGTTTTGGAGGCCATCGTTTTTGTAGAAATAATACACTCCGTTTTTCTTGCTCGGCGAACCATATTTGGGGTAATTCATCAATTCCGTAAGCCGCTTTTTGAGGCCTTCGCGAAAAGGAATTTTGTCGAGATAGGCATACGTGACTGCATTTTGAGCTTTCACCCAAGCCTCCGTTTGAGGCGATTTGTCGTTTTCGAGCCAACGGTAAGGCTCTTTCACTTGGACTCCGAAATAGGTGTCGGCAGAATCCACTTTTGCCGTTTGGGGATATTTCAAATTCTGCCCCGATGAAAGGCTCGAAAGAGCAAGTCCGGTCATAATCAAAGGAATTAATCGTTTCATAGACAAACTTTTTATGATAAAGAAATTCTGTATAATTGCTTAGCTTCAAGCCTGGTGTCCTTTTTTATAGACCTGTATGGCCTTGCTGGCCGATCCATGTTCCAGTAGCAAAGCTTTGGCTGTTTCGTAATCAAGGCCAAGCTCCTCTACCAACATGCGGGTGCCACGATCCACTAATTTGGCGTTGCTCAATTGCATGTTCACCATCTTGTTGCCTTTCACCCGCCCCAGCCTTATCATCACCGAGGTGGAAATCATGTTCAGCACCATTTTCTGTGCCGTGCCCGATTTCATCCGCGAACTGCCGGTCACAAACTCCGGCCCTACCACCGTTTCGATGGCAATGTCCGCTTCTTGCGAAAGTGGCGATTCCGGATTGCTGGAAATGGAAGCGGTCAAGATCGCATTTTTCCGCGCTTCACGCAAAGCGCCAATCACATAAGGTGTTGTGCCGGAAGCCGCAATGCCGATTACGGTGTCTTTTTCATTGATGCCGTGTTCAAGCAGGTCTCTCCAGCCATTTTCCAAGTTGTCTTCGGCTTTCTCCACGGGATTCCGCAAAGCACGGTCTCCTCCAGCGATCAGGCCGATGACGTGGCCGCTGTCCATCCCGAATGTAGGTGGAATCTCGGAAGCATCCAGCACGCCCAGCCGTCCGCTGGTGCCTGCTCCCATGTAGAAAATGCGTCCGCCAGCCTCCATGCGGGGGATGATTTGGGAAACCAATTTTTCTATCTGGGGAATATTGCATTGCACCGCTAAGGCCACTTTCTGGTCTTCACGGTTGATGTTTTCTAACAATTCGCCCACCGGCATCTCTTCCAAATGGTCGTAGAGTGATGGCTGTTCGGTGATTTTTATGAAAGTCATTGTATGTAATTAAAACATTAAGAATAATAAGCAATCAGCCCCTCCATCGGGGAGGCAACGATGTTTCCAACTTTCAACTCAAGGCGGTCGGCAACTTCCTTCAGGACAACCTGAAAATGAAAAGCCACGGAACCGGTGAAATGAACCGGACGATTCTGGTAATCGTATTGCATCACGTTGCGGCGGAGAAAATCCTCGAAGCTCCTTGCCACCAAATCATAGACCTCCGCTTCGTGGAGATTCTTCTTGATGAACGGTGCAAAACTGGCAAGAAACCGGTTAGGAAGCGATCCCCGGTAAACCCGATCTACGATGTCTGCCGGAGTCAGGCCTGTCTCTTTCAGGAAGGCTTCTTTCATTCCGGGCGAAAATTGATTTTTCAAGCAGGCACCCACAAACAGTTTTCCGAGCACGGCGCCACTTCCCTCATCGCCAAGGATGTATCCGAGTGGAGAGACATTCTCGATAAGTTTTTCGCCGTCATAATCTCCTGAATTTGATCCAGTACCGAGAATGCAGGCAATGCCGGGACGACGACCGCACAAGGCTTTGGCTGCGCCGAGCAAGTCGCTCCCCAGTTCTATCTTGTTAACCTCCAAGGCGGAATGTATCGCTTTGCGAACCACTTCGTTTTTCTCGGCGTTGGCACAGCCTGCTCCAAAAAAATGAACAGACTCGATCGGCTGCTGATCGGTTTCGGGCAAAAGATTTACCCTCCATTCTTCCGTCATGTCTTCGCTCGACCGGTAAAAAGGATTGGCTCCTTGGGTTTGTATTCTTTTGAGCAGTTCTCCCTTGTCGATGAATGCCCAATCGACCTTCGTCGAGCCTCCGTCTGCAACTATTATCATGCTATGTGTATTCTTAATTAAGCGTCAATATGAACTAAGTAAAAGCAAAAATAGGTTGTCGTATTTTTTTACGCAGAGCATAACCTTTAGCTGATAGCTATTGGAAAAGGGCTAATGGCTAAAAGCTATTGGCTATCAGCTTACACCTTTTACGACTACAAACCATTCTCATTACTTAAGTCTTGGCGAAATTACAAAAATTATTTGTTCACCCCACTGTATGGCAGATTCGATGAGCAACAAAACGCATTTTTGCAGCTAAGATTTGCCGGCGACGACAGCCTTTTCGGATCAACTTTGGAGTGTAAAATAAAGAAATAGTTCCGGCTCTGCCAATTTTCAACCCAATTCCGCTTATCTTTGCACCTCAATTCACAAATAACTAATAGATTTATGATAACGATAGACCAACTAAAAGAAGTGTTGGAGCGCGAGCAAGCGCTGAGGGGGTACCTTTGACATTGATGCAAAGACTATCGAACTCGAAGAACAAGAATTAAGGACACAGGCTCCGGAGTTTTGGAACGACAACAAAACGGCGGAAGAGCACATGAAGAAAATCCGCGAGCTGAAAGGCTGGATCAACGGATACAACAAGGTGAAAAGTGCAGCTGAGGAGCTCCAACTGGCATTTGATTTCCTGAAAGAAGAAATTACCACAGAAGAAGAAGTGGATTCGGCGTATGCCACCGCCATTGAGGCGCTTGAAGACCTCGAGCTTCGCAACATGCTCCGCCGGGAAGAGGACAAGCTGGGTGCTGTGCTCAAAGTGAACAGCGGCGCAGGTGGCACCGAGGGCCAGGATTGGGCTTCGATGCTTTTCCGCATGTATCAACGCTGGAGCGAGGCGCATGGCTACAAGGTGACCATTACCAACTGGCAGGACGGCGACGAAGCCGGAATCAAGACCGCCACCATTCAGATCGAAGGCGAATTTGCCTACGGCTACCTCAAGTCCGAAAACGGAGTGCACCGCCTCGTGCGTGTATCGCCTTACAACGCACAGGGAAAGCGGATGACATCCTTTGCCTCGGTGTTCGTTGTGCCATTGGTGGACGATACGATAGAAATAGACGTGAATCCTGCCGACATCACTTGGGACACATTCCGCTCGTCGGGTGCTGGAGGGCAGAATGTGAACAAGGTGGAAACGGGAGTCCGCCTCCACTACAAATACAAGGACGAGGAAACCGGCGAGGAGAAGGAAATCGTGATCGAAAACACCGAAAGCCGCTCGCAATTCGGAAACAAGGACAATGCGATGAGACTTTTGAAATCCCAACTCTATGAATTGGAACTCGAAAGGCGCAGCCGCTTGCAATCGGAAGTGGAAGCCGGGAAGAAGAAAATAGAGTGGGGGTCGCAAATCCGCAGCTACGTCTTTGACGACCGCCGGGTGAAAGACCACCGCACCAACTACCAGACATCTAACGTGCAGGCTGTGATGGACGGCGACATCGATGCATTCATCAAGGCGTTTCTCATGGAATTTGGCGGAGAGGCGTAATCATGCAGTGAAAGAATCAAGAAGTCCCTACGTGGAAAGCCGCTACGTGGGACTTTCTTTTACAAGTAAGATTGCATAATAATACCAAAAAAGAACAAAATCAAGTTTATTTTTTTCTAAAACTTCAAAACCGTGCAACGCCCCGATTGTTTATTGATAAAAAATGAAGTAAATTTGTGATCCTTGTTTCATTATAAGGGACATAGATGCATCGAGAGATCTTTTGGGAAAAATATACCTAATAATAAAATCATCTAACTATGAAACTAAGAAGTAATGTTTCTTTGCGCGTTGCGTTAGCAACGACAGTGCTATTTTCAGCTGCTTCGTGCAGCAAAAAACTGACACCCCTCACATCTGATTATTTTTCAGCGACACCCGCACCACTTGAATTGGTGGGAACTCAGGTGCCGGTGACAGTGAATGGGAAATTTCCTGAAAAGTGGTTCAACAAAAATGCTGTGGTGGCCGTTACCCCTGTCCTAAAATACGAAGGACAAGAATTGGCCGGAACTCCCTATACCTATCAAGGAGAGAAGGTTGCTGGAAATGGCATTGTCATCCCGAATGTGAGTGGCGCGCCAGTGGCCTTGAAATCGTCGTTCGGATATGTTCCTGCCATGCAAAAATCAGAACTATTCCTCCGTTTCGATGCCACCCTGAAAGGGAAAAAAGTGGTTTTGCCTGATGTGAAAGTAACCGATGGTGTGAACGCCACTGCTTACCTGGCTTCCGCTTCCCAATCTACTCCTTCGGTAGCACCCGATGCTTTCCAACGAATAATCAAGGAAAAACACGACGCCGACATCCACTTCGTGATCCAACAAGCTAACTTGAGAAAAAGCGAAATCAATTCGAGCGATGTAGCAGCTTGGAAAAAATTGGTAAACGAAGCTTTCAACAACGACAAACGCACTGTGAATGTAGAGATTTCTGCATACGCTTCTCCCGATGGAGGCCAAAAGTTGAATGAAGGATTGGCTGAAAAGCGTGAGAAAAACACAACCGACTTTTTGAAAAAAGACTTCAAGAAAAGCGACATCGATCCTGAAGTAAATGCCAACTATACTGCTCAGGACTGGGATGGCTTCAAGCAATTGTTGGAAGCTTCTAACATTCAGGACAAGGACTTGGTGTTGAGAGTTCTTTCGATGTATCCAGATCCTGAAACCCGCGAACGCGAAATCAAAAACATCTCTGCTGTGTTCAAAGATTTGGCTGAAACGATTCTTCCCCAACTACGTCGTTCACGCTTGACTGCAAACGTGGAAGTGATTGGCAAATCGGATGAAGAAATGAAAGCCCTGTGGGGATCGGACAAATCTGCCTTGTCTTTGGAAGAATTGCTTTACTTCGCAACGCTTAGCTCAAGTGACAAGAATGCCGTTTACAGCTACACCACCGAAAAATTCCCTTCCGATTACAGAGCTTGGAACAATTTAGGTAACCTATATTTGCAACAAGGAAACCTTGATAAGGCATCGCAATATTATAGCAAAGCAGCTTCCTTGTCGCCTTCGGCCGCAGCAACCAATGCTAACCTTGGATTGTTAGCCATCAATAGCGGAGATTTTTCCAAAGCACAACAATATTTGGGAAATGCCGCCGGTGCTACCAACCTGTCGGAAACATTGGGCTTGCTCTATTTGAAACAAGGTGACTATTCGAAAGCCGCATCTGCTTTCGGTGATGCCAAAACAAACAATGCTGCCGTGGCTCAGATCTTGGCCAAGAATTACAGCAAGGCTCAACAAATATTGGATGGCATCGCTACCAAGAATGCTACTTCCTCTTATTTGGCTGCTATCGTTGCCGCACGTACAAACAATGCTGCAGGCGTTGTCAGCAACTTGAAATCTGCAATCCAAAAGGATTCTTCGTTGAGAGGCAAGGCTTTGTCTGATTTGGAATTTGTCAAGTTCTTGGCAAATCCTGACGTAGCAAGTGTCTTGAAATAAGAAACTATATCCTACAATTTAAAAAGAAAGCTATCCCAACTGGGGTAGCTTTCTTTTTTAAGTGGGCTTATTTCCTTCCCAGCTTAAAAACTCAGCTTGCCGCCAAGATAGAAACTGCGGGGGAGGTTAGGGCCGTACACATAGGTGGAAATGCGGTTCGGGCCTTTGTCGAAATCCTCTTGGTAGCTGTTGAAGATATTCTGCACGCCAGCATTGACTTCGAACGAGGCTTGCTTGTAGAGTGGAATTTCGTAAGCTAATTTCCATCCCAATTCGAAGAAAGAGGGGCTATCTACTGTTCGGTTCAATGTGCCGCCGGCCTCGTAAGGGACAAGCATCCGCCCGGTGTATTTTCCCGAAACATTGGAACTCAATCTTTTCAACGGATTCCAAGTCACAATTGCGTAGCCATACACGTCCGGAGTACGCATCATCCGGCGTGTGGCCTTTACTTCGTCGTCTGCATTGCCCGACCATTTGACGGCTTCTTTGTAGAGGCTACGCTGAAGGGTGAGTCCCGCCTGCACTTGCAAAATGGATTTGTAACCAGCCTGTATCTCGAAATTTATTCCATACACTTTTGCCCCCGTTGAATTTATGACTGTTTTCACCACCGTGCCGTCTGCCTGGCCTTCGGAAATGGCCGTGAACGGATTCTGCAAGCGAGTAAGAAATCCTTCCACCAGAAAATCAACATCTACCGAGGTTGTTTCCACACACCAGTCCACAGCAGCACTCAGACTGTTCGACCGTTCGGCTTTCAAGTTGGGAGACAGTTTTCTCACAATTCGGGTGCCGGAAGCTAAATCGACATGTAGGTCTTCGTCAAATAGTTGCGGCGCACGAAACCCATAGCCATAACTTAGCCGGAGGCTCATTTCGGGGATAGGATTGTAGCGGAGGTTTGCCCGCGGACTCACTATGGCGTAGTCGATGAGCCGGTGCTTGTCGATTCGTCCTCCAAGCAGGATGCTCCATTGCCGGTTTTTCCACTCGTTTTGAAGCAACAGGCTGCTCGTTCCTGCTGTTTGGCTGATGTCCCCTTCCCTGTATCCGCTTTTGTCGGTTAATATGTCGGCGGTATAATCCGCTCCTGCTGTGAGGGTGGAAGGCATCCATAGGAATGAATCAAAATGACGGGAATATTGCGTGCCGAGCGAGTAGGTGAGGTCTTTTGTCTTGCCAAACGCTCCCATCCGTAGCTGAATTGCATCCAGCTTTTCGCTTTGAGTGAGGTCGGGATCCGAAATAATCTCCGAAACGGGAATTCCTGCCCCATAATAACTTTGGCGGTTTACCAACTGGGTGGCGCCGTATATGCTCCACCGATGCCTGCCATCGGGCGAGGCTATGTCGTATCTTGCGCTTCCACCATCGATGTACGACTGTATTTGTTCGGCGATGAAAGCATCGTAGGGCTGTTCCTCAAGGCGGTCGCCTCCCCGCCGGAATTCATGGATATGGTGGTAGGTGAAGGTCACTTTCGAATACATTCCTGTTTTCACAAAGGAGCGGAATCCCATGCTGCTACTGTTGAGCTGGGGAAGCTCGGAAAATCCGTCCCCGTTGTGATCGTAGGCCGACTTGTGCCTTTTTTGGCCGAAGGCCGCCACCCCCAATTTGGCATCGTCCGAAACAAGGGTGGCACTGAAGGCCGAATTGTTGTCAAAACTGTTTGTCCCGCCAATGAAAAGGAGCGAGTGCGACAACTGGGCGGAATTGCGCAACGGCTCTTTGGTCACGATGTTGATTGTTCCTGCAATAGCAGCTGCCCCAAACAAGGCCGAGCCAGCCCCTTTCATCACCTCGATGCGGTCAATCATTGCGGTGGGGATCTGCTCCAGACCATACACACCCGCCAATGCGCTGAACACGGGGCGTGAGTCGATCAGGATTTGCGAATAAACTCCCTCCAGCCCATTCATCCGCACCTGTGTGAAACCGCAATTCTGACAATTGTTCTCTACCCTGAGTCCTGGCACGAAACCCAATCCTTCGGCGATCGTGCAGGCATTTGCCTTGTCAAAAGTCTCCACATCGAGGATACTGACCAAAGTAGGAGACAAGCGGCGTGTGGTTTCGTTCCGGTTGGTAGCCACCACCACTTCGTTCAATGTGAGGCTCGATTTCTCCAACTGGAAATTCACCTCCTTGGGGCTGCCTCTATCGACAACCACGGTTTGCGACCCCGTCTTATAGCCTACAAAACGTGCCTCAAGCGTCATATTTCCCGCAGGAAGATTTCTCAATTCGTAGTTTCCGTCTGCATCGGTGACGGTGGCGATGCTCGTCCCTTTCACCAACAGGGTGATGTGGGGCAAATGTTCGCCCGTGGTTTTGTCACTCACATGCCCGAACAGCCGGGCATCGGCGGGGCTTGCCATCAAAGCAGAAGCTACGAGATGGCAAAGAAGAATAAGTATATATTTTCTCATTGTTGAAATTTGGCTTTGTGAATTTAGAATACAATCTTGGGCTTCTCCACCGGGAGAAACCAAAACAAATGGGGCGAATGCTAAAGTCAGAAAGTGGGAGGAGGGCGTAAGCGGGAAATCCCTTCTACGACTCCATTGGATGCGGAGCAAAAAAACAACGGACGGACAAGCTCCAGCAATTGGGGGAAGGAGCCGATTGTTACCGAAGGAACAATCTGGTCGGGAACAAAAAACGAGGATAGCTGGTGGATAAGTTCTATCTGGGCTCCTGAATGTCCGTGGGCAGGTTTGCCGTCGCTCCCTTTGGTATATGGGTGGGAGTGGACAATCGTTACCCCGTTGATAACATGCGCGTGCACAAATAGAGACACGGAGGCGGCATAGTAGATGAAAAGCGCCGGCAAGGCGACTTTCAAAAACGATTTTATCCTCTTGTGCAACATACTTCCCGTTTTAATTTCCACTGGAGCAAAATTCGTGTTGCCCCAGCGCATTGTCATTATACAACAACAAACTACGGATGCCAGGCGTCAGGCTTTCGAATTATAGGATTTTTTCACATTTTCCCCGGGTAAAATCATCCTTTGCTATTAGCTGTTAGAAAAGGCTAATGTCTAAAAGCTATTGATTAAAGGCTATTGACTATCACCTTACCCATTTTACGACTAAAAATAATTTCCATTACTTATTTATCCTGCCAACTTACTATCTTCGAAGAATTCCTTATCTTCGAATCTCAAAAAATATATTCTATGAAGCGGATTTTCCTACATTTCTTTCTCGCCTTCTCGGTTTCCTTGGCTGTGCAGGCCCAAAAAACAACGATAGACAAAGCTCTCTTCGAACTGCCCGACGTGATTTTCAAGGAAATAAAATCTTCCGACTCCACGGTGCGGACGTTCGAGTTGCAGGTTAAACAACCGCTGGATCACCAGCATCCCGACAAGGGGTATTTCTACCAACGGGCATTCCTTTCTCACAAAGGTTTCGACAGGCCCATGCTGATGTACATCTCGGGATATGGGCAAGACCGGGTGTTCAACAACGAATTGACCCCGTTGCTCGGTGCCAACCAGCTTTCCATCGAACACCGTTTCTTTGGAACGAGTGTCCCCGAGAGTCTCGATTATTCTTACTTGAACTTGGAACAAGCAACCGCAGATTTGCACTACATCAACGAGCTATTCAAAAAAATCTATGCCGGAAAATGGGTGAGCACGGGCATCAGCAAGGGAGGTGCGACCACTATTTTTTACAAATACTTTTTCCCCAACGATGTGGATGCGGCCATCCCTTATGTAGCGCCCATCAACCGGGAATACGAGGACAAGCGGATATATTCCTTCCTCTCGTCGGTGGGAACGGAAGCCTGCCGCAAGAAGATCTTCGAGTTCCAGAAACGGATGTTCCACAACCGCGACAAGGTGTTGCCTTTGTTGAAAATGTATTCGGAAGGTGCCAAGTTGACATTCACCTACCTGTCCCTTGAACAGGCTTTTGAATACAGCGTCCTCGAATATCCTTTTGCCTTTTGGCAATATGGCTCTTCGTGCGAAGAAATCCCAGCCGAAACTTCGTCTCTGGAAGAGGCCGTTCTCTACCTCAACAAGGTCAGTGATATACAATCATTCAGTGATGCCTCCATCGATACCTATCTGCCCCATTACTACCAATCGGCCACGCAGATGGGCTACTACAGCTACCTCACCGAGCCTTTCAAGGACGACCTGAAGGCATTGCCTCTGAAGCCGCATCCGAGTGCGGCCATCTTGCCCAAGGTGAAAGGCATTGCAACCCCTTTTGACGGAAGCTTGCTCAAAAAAGTGAACGAATGGGTGGCCAAAGACGGAAACCGGATTGCCTACATCTACGGAGCGGACGACACCTGGACGGCTACCGGAGTGCCTTCGTCCGACAAAGTGGATGCCGTGTGGTTTTTCATGAAGGGTAAGAACCACCGCTCGGCTCGGGTGGCACAAATGACACCGGAAGAAAAGAAAAAATTCGTCGCCACTTTGGAAAGATGGCTTGGAACGAAAATCTCCAACAAGGAAGCTGAATAAGGTCTCGCTGTGCACTCATTTTCCTCCCTGTTCACCGTCTCTTAACAGGATCGGCACCGCTATGAAATCTAATTGCGGTTTCTTTATGTCCGGAAATGGGGAGGTGCGGATCGCAGCATTGGCATTGAAAAGAACATCCCCAAAAACACAGCAGACACGACTTCTAACAATTAAAAGAATATATCAGGCTATGAAGATGAAATACATCTTATGTTCCATTCTGGCGGTAGCATTCTCGTGCGGACTACATGCCCAAACCAAAATCAGTGATGAACCGGCTTTGCATGACGGATTCAACTTTATCATCGCCACCGATTTGGGGCGGAACGGCTATTTCGATCAAAAACCCATCGCCGAACTGATGGGTGAAACAGCGTGGGCCGTCAATGCCGAGTTTGTCGTGGCCTCGGGCGACACCCACCACTACATGGGCGTGCAAAGCACCACAGACCCCTTGTGGATGACCAATTTTGAACTTATCTACAAGCATCCCGAACTACAAATTCCTTGGTATCCGGTGCTTGGAAACCACGAATACCGCGGAAATACGCAGGCTGTGCTCGATTATGCAAAGGTGAGCCGCCGCTGGTGTATGGCCGACAGGTACTACACCCAAAGCTACAAACTGGGTAACGGCGAATCGCTCCGCATCGTATATATTGATACCCCGCCGCTCATCGACAAATACCGCAACGACAGTAAGGGCTATCCCGATGCCGTGAAACAGGACATGGACAAGCAGCTGGCTTGGCTCGACGCCACCCTGAAAGCTTCCACTGAAACCTGGAAAATCGTGATCGGGCATCATCCCATCTATGCCTACACCGAAAAGGCCGATGTGGAGCGTCTGGACATGCAAAAGCGCGTGGACCCAATTCTTCGGAAATACAATGTGGACATGTACATCTGCGGACACCTCCACACCTTCCAGCACCTAAAGGTGAAAGGCAGCGACATCGACTACGTGGTGAATACCTCGGGTTCGCTCAGCCGCAAGCCGAAGGCGATAGAAGGCACCGTGTTCTGTAGTCCTGAATCAGGGTTCTCCGTGTTTTCAGCCACACCCAAAGCCATCACCCTCTACATGGTGAACAACAAGGGCGAAGTGATCCACCAAGTGAAAAGGAGCAAGTAATCCTTCCATATTTAGTTCTTCCATTTTTCAGTAAAGAGGGCATCCATAAACGAATGGATGCCCTCTTTCTTCGTGCCACCAACTCGTTTGGTTGTTCTTTGCCAGGGATTCGCTAATCTCCTTTCGCTCCCTTTGACCGGAGGGAATACCGCTCGGTAGAAAAAGAGAGACGGAGAGGCAGGGCATGCCGTAGGTATGCTCCTAATCAAAAATATTGAAGAACAAAGCCGAAACACCTTCCGGCATTTCGGCTTCTCTCCAGTTCTATTTTTTTATCCTCTTTAATTGTTTACGAGTCTCATTCCCGCCTCGTCGTAGCGATCTCCTACATTTGGATATTTGGATAAGATTGAGGAGATTTCCTTCAACTCTGCTTGACTCAAGGCAATGTCCACAGCTCCGGCATTTTCTTCCAGTCGGGAGGCCTTGCGGGTGCCGGGAATCGGAATAATGTTATCGCCTTGCGCCAATACCCAGGCAAGTGCCAATTGGGCAGGCGTCACTTGCTTCTCTTCGGCAAATCGGGCAAAATCAGCCACGAGATTTTGATTGTTTTCCAATGAAGCGCCACTGTTCCGGGGAATGCTCCTGCGGAAATCCTGCTCCTCCAGCTTGTTCAAATCAAGCTTATTGGTAACCAGTCCTCTCGACAAGGGAGAATAAGGCACAAGCGATATACCAAGTTCTTGCAAGGTGGGCAACACCCCATTTTCAACATCCCTTGTCAATAGCGAATACTCGCTTTGCACGGCAGCAATGGGATGGATGGCATTTGCTTTTCTGATAGATTCGGGAGAAGCCTCACTCAAGCCAAGATACCTCACTTTTCCAGATTTAACCAATTCTGCCATGGCTCCTACAGTTTCTTCAATCGGCACATTGGGATCTACACGGTGTGCGTAATAGAGGTCGATGGTGTCAATCTTCAATCGGCGGAGACTGTTATCTACCGCTGTTTTGATCCATTCGGGCGATCCGTCGAAATAAATATCACTTCGGCTACTTGGAGTGCTTTTTCCCCCCTTTATTCTGAAACCGAACTTGGTGGCGATAAATACTTTGTCCCTGTTGGAAACAAGCACCTTGGACAGCAGCTCTTCATTTGCACCACTGGCGTACATGTCAGCCGTGTCCCAAAAGTTGATACCCAGCTCCAACGCCTTCTCTAATGTTTTGATATTTTCACCTTCGTCTGATTGGCCGTAAGCAAAGCTCATGCCCATACAACCTAATCCAATGGCGGAAAGGCGCTCGTCTGTATTTCCTAATTTTCTGTACTTCATAATGCTAATGTTTTACAAAGACAAAGGTATGCTGTTTTTGCCAGCTAATTTTACAGTATTCAAACAATGATTTGTAGATTTCAAACAACTGCCCGCCGGTATTCCGATGCGGCTACATGCGCATACTTTTTAAAAAAGTTGGCAAAGTATGCTTGCGATTCAAACCCTAAACTATAGGCGATCTCGGACACCGACCAATTGGTGTGATGGAGCAAGGCTTTGGCCTCTGTCAAAATCCGATCAGCAATTATTTCGGTGGTTGTCTTGTTGGTTTCAGCCTTCACAGACCTGTTCAGGTGGTTCGTGTGAATGGAAAGATGCTCTGCATAATTCTTGGCCGTTATAATTTCCAAACGCATTTGCGGGTTATCGATAGGAAATTGTCGTTCCAGAAGCTCCAAAAACAGCTCCGTGATTCGTGCCGAAGCATTCTTATGAACTTCAAAACTATCTGGTTCCTGCATTTTGGAACCCTCATGCAACAACACGTGGAGGTAGTTTCGTATCAAATCATATTTGTGCTCGTATTTGCCCTCCATCTCCTGCATCATGGCTTGAAAGATGTATGTTATCTGCTGTTGCTGCTGTTCATCGAGAAAAAATATCGGCCTCCGATTCAATTGAAAGAGAGGAGAATGCTGCAAGCTTCCGAATTTTTCATCATGTCTCAAAAATGATTCGTTGAATAGGCAAAACCAACCTTTTTGCACACCCTCCTCAATCTCCCACGAATAGGGAACTTTTGGATTGGAGAATAAAAGTGCCGGCTTGTCGATGTAGAGCGATTTGTCGGCGTAATACAACTTCCCTTTTCCGATTATAAATGAGATTTTATAATAATCGCGCCTGCTATATGGGGCGGCAAAGGAACAGAAGTCCCTTGAGAAGACGTTGAAATGTCCGATCCCCGCATTGTTCTCTCCCAATTTTCGCGGATTCACTTCGGGATGCCGCTCGTAAAAATGCGCTAAGTTTTCACCTTTTTCCATGTTGCAAATTTACATTATTCAAACCAATATGAACGAATATAGGGGGATTTTTGTGAATGGTTGGCAGCCAACGGTGTTTGGGTAGAATAGATGCTGTATGGAGCGAATGGGCGATTTTCCGAAAAGGAAATACAGCCCGGTGGAAAACTAACGATATGCAGAAAGAAGGCATCCCATTAGGATGCCTTCTTATTTATTCGCTCTTCGTTTCCTTTTTCTTTGCAAGAGATTCGCTAATCCCCTTTCGCTGAGCCAGCGTCAAGCTGTACTTGTCAACAATCAGGTTCAGCTTACGGACGAATTCAGCAAATGCGGCTTCCCCTTCCACCACGATCAGTGCCTCCACACGTTCCACCAACTGTCGGTAAGTCTTGTCGATGGCATTCCTTGCTTCTTTCACCACTATCTCGGTACGTTCGGCATCTTCATCCCGCCCGCTTTTCACCAAGTCGGAATAAGCCGTGTTGTCCGCCTCCAATTGATTGACCCAGCCGCCAAGTCCCACCGTTTGGATTTCGGGAGCATATTTCCCCTTCAATTCTTGGAGCAGGTTGGTGATGGCGGCGGTCTCCTCGTTGAGAGGCAGGCGCGCCACGTTGCCATAGGTGTCGAACACAATCTTGAGGTGTCGTGCAGCTTCGGTTACCATCGGGTCGAAATGGTTGAGCGCAGCGCTGCTTGCGGCGGCCAACCCGCTGAAAGTCCGATCGCGAGCCAGGTCGGCATCCGCACGCAGGTCGCTGAACGAGTTTTTGGCGATCCGCTTCAAGGCTGTGTCTTCATCTTGGTAGAGGGCCACGTAAGCCGGAAATTGGTTTTCGAGCTTGATGGCGACTGGATTCGTATCGGTGATGAGGCCCTTCACTTCGGTGTGGAACTGGAAATGCTCGTTGTTGCGGAGCTGGCTAAGTTTGATTCTTGTAATTGACATAATCATAGTTTTTGTTTAACAAATAGTTCTTGTTTGTATAAATAGTATCTCTTGACATTCACCCGTTGGGTGACGGGGGCTTGCTTGTTTGTATTAGGGTTTCACCTGCTGGTTGAAAGGCTTTTCACGCGTGTTTGAGGGTGTCACCTGTGGGGTGAAGGCATTTCGCACGCTTGCTTGATGGTATCACCCGTTAGGTGAAGGTGGTTTGCACGCTTGCAAATTGGCCTCATCTGTCGGGTGACAGCTTTCGGCTGTGATTTTCATCACCTGACATTTGTTTATGAGGTGATTATGCGGTTTGCAAGATAAAAAATAGTTTTGAAATGAGAAAGAGAGGCGGGGGATTTTTTTATTCGGGAGGAAAGCAAAAGAGAGAAATCCATAAATATCAATTGCCAAATAATTATTTATCTTTGCAATAATCCATTTTGAATAAAACAATGAAACATCTCATCATTAAAAATATTGGTTCCATCTCTGCCTTGGATATAGAACTCGGTAAGCTAAATGTATTTATTGGTCCCCAAGGAAGCGGAAAAAGCACCATCATCAAAGTGATTTCGTTTTGCTCGTGGATTGAGAAAAAGTTATCTCTAAACGAAACTTACAAAGAACGCTTCGAGCAAGAATCGGCTTTTGCGAATGAACTTGTGCGTTTCCATAAATTGGATGGATATTTGAGCGAAGATAGCTATATCGAATACGAAACGGATGTTATCAAGATAACTTATTTTCATGCCGTAAAAGTGCCTATTTTTGAATGGAAAGACCATGCTTTATTTAAAAAGCCGAAGATTTCATATACACCTTCGGAGAGGAATATTGTTGCGGCGATTCCGAATTTTATGGAATTGAAAATTCAAGATAATTATATCCGAAATTTAATAGTTGATTGGGTTGAGGCTCGGCAAATGTATTCAAACAATACACCACTTACACTTCCATTCCTGGATGGTCAATTTTATATGGATGAAGCTGGTGACAAAATTGTAATAGGTGGTAGAGCGTTTGACTTCACAAACACTTCTAGCGGAGTTCAGTCTTCTGTGCCTTTATATGTTTTGGTGGATTATTTTACAAATTGGCAATATAACAATAAAATCTCTGAGAATATTAAAGAGTTAGAGTCAAATAAAAAATTAGAATTAAAGTTATTAATGAAATATGGAGAAAAACTTTTCTCAGATGGTAACCTTGACAAACTCAATGAAAACTTTAACAAGATCATAACGATACAACAAAATTATACTGCAATCCAATACACCAGCCTCTTTATCGAAGAACCCGAACAAAACCTTTTTCCAAAGACTCAACGGGACTTGGTGTATCAATTGGTGAAAACCATCAATTCGAATCCCGACCATACACTGACTCTAACCACCCATAGCCCGTATATATTGTCTTCCATCAACAACCTCATCTATGCCTCGCAGGTTTCTAATGATGACAATTCAGAGGCTGTTGCAGCAATCATTCCGCAGGAAAGCCATATTGGCTACGCTAAAGTACAAGCTTTCTATGTGGACAATGGAAAAGCAGAATCCATAATGGACAGCTCCGTTAGACAAATCAAGGCTGAACGGATTGATGAGATTTCACAAGTGTTGAATGATGAATATGATCAACTTTTAGCCTTGGAAGATTAATATGCCGACATTCAAAGAACACTACGCAGACAAAAGCTATATCCTTTCAGACGATGCCCGCGCCATCATTTCTC
This sequence comes from Bacteroidales bacterium 45-6, assembly GCA_001897035.1. GTDB lineage: Bacteria > Bacteroidota > Bacteroidia > Bacteroidales > Dysgonomonadaceae > UBA1309. Next base: position 396 of record MKRS01000156.1, on the reverse strand, counting down.
TTAAAGACAAGGGGGCAGGTAAAAGTGCATACGAGGGAAATAACAAAAGAAAACTCCATGTCACCACTTATCTGGTTGATGGAGGAATAATAACAGATGATTCATCCAAATGCGATTATGCACTCTATACAGATGAAGATATTCTTTACTTTATAGAATTGAAAGGTTCTGATTATTCAAAGGCCCTTGAGCAGATTACTTCTACGGTCAGACAATTATTGATCTCCCCAAACATAAAACCTGCTCTTGTGCATGCACGCATCGTATTATCAAAGGCGAGAACACCTGAACTGAGGGTTACAAGTGAAACGCAGCTAAAGAGTCTGCTGAAAGGACTTGGGAAAGGAACGTTGCAAAAGGAAACGCAAAAAATGACAGAAAAACTATAACCATATA
>MKRS01000155.1 GCA_001897035.1 Bacteroidales bacterium 45-6 | reverse complement strand
TTTCTTCAGTCCGGCAGCTTGCAGAGGCACATAGGAACGGAGTCGCAGATTACCGCCCAGCTTTGAAAGGACAGTTGCTTCCGCCGGTTCCCCATCTTGCCATTTCATTGCTATTTCGAACCCTCCGCGCGCCACAATCCCTGACACAGCACCAGTTTTCCATGCGCCGGGCAAGGCCGGGAGCAAATGCACTGCTCCGTCGTGGCTCTGAAGGAGCATTTCGGCCACACCGGCCGTTAGTCCAAAATTGCCATCGATCTGGAAAGGCGGATGCGCCGTGAACATGTTGGGATAGGTTCTTCCTTCGGGATTGTTGTTGCCCGCCAACGTGAGCATATTGCGGATGATTTTATACGCATGGTCGCCGTCCAACAAGCGCGCCCACAAGTTCACTTTCCAGCCGATAGACCAGCCTGTCGCCATATCCCCTCTATAAACCAACGAATTGCGTGCCGCCTCAAACAATTGAGGAGTGGTGTAGGGAGAAATCTGGTCGCTGGGGAACAATCCGTAGAGATGCGAGACATGCCGGTGGTCTTCCTTGGGATCGTCTTTGTCTTCGAGCCATTCCTGCAACTGGGTGTATTTCCCAATTTGCATCGGAGGCAGTTTTTTCACCATGTCCAACAGTCGGGCCCGGTAAGAGGCGTCCTCGCCAAGTATCTCATTGGCCAAGGCTGTCCGCGTAAGTATGTCGAAAACCAATTGGTTGTCCATCGTGCAGCCAGCAGAAATAGGACCGTGTTCGGGCGAAATGGAAGGATTCACCACCATCCAGCCATATTGGGGATGCTTCACCAAAGAGCTGAGGAAAAAATCAGCAGAACCTTTCATCGCCGGATACACACTCGCCAAATATTTCTTGTCGCCTGTGAACAAATAATGCTCCCACAAATGCTGGCTCACCCAGGCACCTCCGGTGGGCCACATACCTGCCGCCGCAAAATCAATCGGGCTGGTGACACGCCAAATGTCGGTGTTGTGGTGGGCCACCCAACCTTCGGCTCCGTAGAGTACTTTGGCTGTCTCACGCCCACTTTCGCTCAGTTCTTTCACCATTTGAATAAATGGCTGGTGGGTCTCGGACAAGTTGGTCACTTCCGCGGGCCAGTAATTCATTTCAGCATTGATGTTGATGGTGTATTTGCTATCCCAAGGTGGCCGCATCGAGTTGCACCAAATGCCTTGCAAATTTGCAGGTTGCCCGCCTGGCTGGGATGAACAAATCAGCAAATAACGCCCAAACTGAAACAAGAGAGTGACCAAGGAAGGGTCTTGAGTGGTATGGAAATCAGCTATGCGCTTTACTGTATTTTCTTTGGAAGCCTCAGTGACAGTGCCTAAATCCAATTTGAAACGGTTGAACTGCTTGGCATACATATCTGAGTGTTTCCTGATGGCTGCATCGTAATTTTTCTTGATGGCTGCCGCCAAATAGCTGGCCGCTTTTTCGGCTTGACCACTTCCGACAGTCTTGTAATCTTTAAAATTTGTGCCGATGGAAATATACACCGTGGCCACCGTGGCACCCGACACGGAAATTGTGCTGTCGGAAACTTCCACCTTTCCCCCTTCGTTTTTCACGAAAGTGTGGGTCTGGTAGATTATTTTTCCGGCAATTCCTTCGTGTTCAGAACCTTTTCCTTCCAGAACCAACACATCACCCTTCTTGAAAATCTTATGTTCGGCCCGGTTCGCATATCCCATCACGAAATGGATTGCGCCCTTCTTGCTGGCCGTAACCCGCATGATTACTACATTGTCGGCAAACGATACAAATGTTTCGCGGGTGTAGTTCACGCCGTTCGCCGTATAGCGGGTGGTAGCGACAGCTTTGCTGATATCTAATTCTCGGTAATAGTTTTGAAACGCTTGATGGCCGGGAAAAGTCAGGACAACACTTCCGGCAGTTTGGTAAGGCATTCCATGCGTTTTCGTGAAGAATGTCTCGTTTATCAGTTTGTCTGCTTGACCAGACTTCCCGTCAAAGACCAGTTGGCGTATTTCGGGCAAAGCAGCCAGTGCCTTCGGGTTGTCGTTCCGGTAAGGTCCTCCTCCCCAAATGGTTTCTTCATTCAATTGCAATTCTTCCCGCTGGGGAATCCCGTACACCATGGCTCCCAGACGAGAGTTTCCAAGCGGTAAAGCTTCTTCCCACACTTTGGCAGGCCGATCGTACCACAATTTGAGGTTCTGCGCCGAAGCAGATGCCGTAAGCAAAGCAAAGAGCGACAGCACATATATGTTTATTTTTTTCATCCGTTTCATTTCTACTGTTTAGAAGGCATGGAGCTCCCCGTTTTGATTGCTGGATCAAGGCGAAGCCTCCGCTATTGAAAGTTCAGGTACGATTGTCAAGGGAAAAGAGTACCGCCAAAAGAGGCAGCCGGTAAGAGTTGATTCAAGAAGAGGCTGTCAGCACCTCTTCCGAATCAACACAAAAAACTAACCATTTCAAACAACAAACCTTACATGTACGCATTCATATTATTGGGGAAGAGCGTCGTTTGCCGAAGTAGCGTAGAGGCCTATCAAGCTTCCGGTGAAACCGCCAGCCACATTCGTTGACAAGATGTCGCCGGAAACTGTTCCGCCCAAATTCTTCCATTCGCCGCCATTCGCCGAATAGCTGAAAGTGTAGCTGTCACCTTTTGCCGACACCTGCAACTGGATTGGTTTGGCCACATCCACCTTTTCGCTTGCAAGAATCACTGAATTACCCTTTTCCGTCCTTTGCAAAAGGAGGTAGGTGTCTTTGCCTTTTTTTGTCACCCCAAAAACATAGTTGAATCTTTCCGACTGGTAGCAAACAAGGCCAGCCAAGTCTGTTTCAAGTTTGGGACGATAGTCGAGCGTGGTGGTAGCCGTAAAATTCTTGTGTTGCTGCCTGTGGAAAAGGCAAGAGACGGGCTTCACGGCTTTGATGTTGACAGGGAAAGGCACGATTTGCACTCCTCCCGACTTTGCATTGACGGAAATAAAGTCTTCGCGCGGGCCTCTCATGCCGATCCATCTGAAATCGAGCGAAGGAGTTGCGAAATTCTCGGTGAAGGTGAAGTTGCCGTTCGGGAAAAATCCGTCCTGGCCTGTGCGGTTGGCCACCCCGTTGGGAGTTTTCAATTTCGGCTCAAGCGGCACCAGCCCATTTTCGAACACGGGAAACTTGCCTGTCCAGTCCACCGGAAGGATAAACGTTTCGCGGCCGCTATTCACCAACCCTTTGTCATTGGGGCGGATAGCCAAGAAAACTCCATAGTATTTGCCATCGGGACCTTCCACCAGGTCGGCATGTCCTGCCCAATCCACTTGGTTGGCACGTTTGCCGGTGAAATACCGCTGAGTGAGGATGGGGTTGTTGCTGGAAGGTACAAAAGGGCCTTTGGGACTATCGCCCATGAAGATAACTTCGCTGTGCCATCCGCCAGTGCCGCCTTCAGCACACATCAGGTAGTATTTCCCGTTTTTCTTATACATGTGCGGGCCTTCAATCCAGATGGGCTTCTTCTTGATGTCCACGCCTCCGTCCACAATTATCTTGTCGGTGCCGGGAATAATCTGATCGGTATTCAAATCGTATTCCCAGATTTTTATCACGCGGTGTCCGTTGTAGAGTTCCTTGCCACGGTAGGGAGCATCGTTGTGAACGATATATGCCTTGCCGTTGTCATCGAAGAAGATAGACGGGTCGATGCCGTCGAACTTCAATTTGACCGGGTCGCTCCAACCTTTCAGCGGATCTTTGGTCTTCACCATGATGTTTCCCATACCTCCCGAAAACTGAGTCGTAATCATGTAGAAAGTATCGTTGTAGGGATTGTATTTGATGTCCGGAGCATAAATTCCTGCGCTCACACCCGAATCCTCCACTTTCAGCTGCGACTTGCGGTCCAAGACGTGGCCGATCTGTTTCCAGTTCACCAAATCGGTGGAGTGGAAAATGGGAACCCCCGGAAACATGGCAAAGGTGGAATTGACCAGATAGTAGTCGTTTCCTTTGCGCGTGATGCTCGGGTCGGGGTAACAACCTTGAAGAATCGGAGTATAAAACTCGCCTTCTGCAAGCGGATTGTCTTTATATATCTGGTCTTCGCCCTGATACACAAACTTGGTGAATAAGGGGTTGTTTTTATTGTTTTTCGCAACCTGCGCCGCTCCCGACTGGAAGGAGGTTGCAAAAATGGCCATGAAGGCAATAAGCTGGCTGATTTTAAGACTAATTTTTTTCATATATTTATTTACGATTAACGATTCGCGAATTATAGCATTTACTAATTCCCTCTATTGGCACATTGGCCGTTCTTACATTGGCATATTCGACGATTGGCACATTTACAATTATGGTATAAAATCCAAGTACTACAAATATACAAACATAGGTTCAAGGGAAGCCTTACAAATGTTTCCCATTCGTTTGATTACGTAACAGTATGTTTCTATTTGTAACAAATACATTTCTCTTCGTTTCATCCATGCAAAAAAATGGCGCAAATGGCACCTAAGTCTGTTAAATATCCCATTTGCAAACCAAAAAATTGCATTCCTGAAATCCGAGGTTTTGAAGCAAATTGAAAGCCGGGAAAACTAGGTGAAAGAGGATGGAAGGCGAATGCCCACGAATATAAAATGGCAGGATTGTGACAGCTTGCATGAATGGATTGCAAAAGTGCTCATTAGGCAAATAGAGATGGCCCTTTATGACCGACAGGCAGCAGAGCCTATTCTGAAAAATGAGGAGGCCTATCCAACGAAAATGGGAAATACCCCTACGACTTTTAGCAAATCGGCGGCCAGAAAACAAAACAAGCATGGGCTTCCTTATCTTAGACGTATTCTTTTTGTCAAATTCGTCTTAGTTGGAAAACCCATGCGTGACATTTCATCATACGCATATCACAATATGCGCAGCACAATCGAGAGTATCTTATTTAGCTATATTAAGCGGTTGTCCAGCCAATCCTTGCAAGAACCCGATATAGGTATATTTGCGGTTGTAAGTGGATGTCCAAAGTCCATACGCTTTATCACCCACATCAGTCGGGTTCGACAAAGTGATTCCATAGCGTTGCGCGCTTGGTATGATCTCCATATATTTTTGAACTATATAATAGTAATAGGCCGCCATCGCTTTTTGTTGTTCAGGAGTCACATTTGCGGTTTTGATGGCTGCACCGCTTGCATCGGCAATATCTACGCTCAAGCCTGAAATGCGAATAAGCTTGCCGGTAGCCTTCAACTTGTTGAACATGCTTAGGATACCTGCCTCGTTGGCCGCCTGTTTGGTGGCGTCAAGCGAATAAACCACATGCATTTGGGTGCCTATTCCATCAATCTTTGTTGTTCCGTCCGCTTCCCATTGGGCTATGATTTGTATCAACCGGTCACATTTGGTACTGCTACCGTTTTCAAGACCGTAGTCATCAACAAAAAGCTTCAAGTCGTCAGCTTTGCCTCCATATTGAGCAAAGTAAGTGCGTGCTGCACTTGCAGCTTTACGCGCATAATTTTCCCCAAGATAATCTTGCCAGAAGAAATAAGAGCTGGCATTGGCCTCAGTTGCACCTGATTTCAACAGGTAACTGTCATTGTCGGACATCGGCTCGCTAACCAGATCCCAGGCCGTGACGTAGCCTGCATTTGCTTTCATCATGCCATCAATCCACTGATTCAACGCTGTGGTAATAATTTCCATTTTTTGCGCGGGACTCTTTACGTCGTTATATTGCCATTTCATGGTAATATTGTCTATATAATAGTTTCCCGAACCGGTTCCCGAACCAACAGCCATCGTGAAGTTAGTCAAAGCCTTGTCTGCATCCGAAAGGTTCAATTTGGTCAAGTCCAGGACAATCTTTCCTCTACCCCAAGCTCCATCTGGACAGCCGAAACTTGAAGGAGATCCGAACACCACTGCCGCATTCGAATTGATGATTACTCTCATGCCACTTCCGTAGAGTCCTCCATTACCAGGTCCATTGAAATCCAGAGTCAATGTTTTGTAATCCCCCAACACCCGGCCTGCAGGCAAGGTGATGTTGAACTTTGGAAAAGACTGGCTGGCGGGAGTAGCCGAAGTACCCACTTTTAAGACATTACCTGATTGTTTTGCAGGATCCGCCATCACAGTAGCCGAGCTATTGCCTGTCATCAAATAGCTGTCTCCGATAGCATTCGACTCGAAGTCAGCAATCAACGTTGTCCCGGAATAAGCCTTTCCCTGGATGATACTATTGAGATATGTGTTGTTTTGGTTAGCGTGCCAGCAAAGTGTATGCCCATAAACAGCAACACCAGATGCTTTCGCCGCTTTTATGAAGGATGAAGCTGTCGAGAAGTCTGTTGTTCCATCGTTTTTGATGGCCACTTTATGAGTCAGAGCTGTATCCGGTGTGACTTCATCAAAATTAGCATACCGCAAGCTATAATCCACCTCTTTCTTTAGAAAAACACTTGCATTGACACCTGCACCCAGTTTAAAGATGGGGTTGGCAGCACGATCCACATAGGTTTTCAAAATGCCAAAGCTGTTTAGGTATTCTGTTTCCAGGACGGGGTCTGGCTTAGAGTAGGTATGACCCGACTCGTAATCTTCCGCGCAGGAAACCAACGCAGCAGCAACCACAGCAAGCAAAAGAAATTTATTTATATGTTTCATATCTATTACTTCTTTAAATTATCAAGGTTTCCGAATCTCGGGATGGTAGCTGCGTTGAAGCCACAGCCAACCACATAGCTATTCGGAAACCCGAACTATTTTGTTTTATGTCAGTAGATTATTTTTTCACCACAGTAAAATATTCCGGAGCTACACCTCTATCCCTCAACACCAATGTGTCTTTGGTTGCATAAGATCGAACTTCATGGATGAGTGGCAGTTTGGCCTTCGGAAAAGTGGATTGCACTTCAAAGCTGATGGAATAATCCAAGTAAATGGCATCCCTGCTTTTTCCGCCAAAGCTGTTCAACTCTCCCTTTTGCGCAAACTTACCTTGTCCCTTAGTCAAAGCAATATTGTAAATCAAAACACTGTCGCTCACTTGAATGCTGGAAGAAGGCTGCCCAATAGTGCAATTGGAATTTGAATCGAATGAAAGCTGCAAAGGAATGGGGAGATTCACTTTTTGCTTGCTCAAAAACGAAAGCGGAAAATTCAACTGAGACAATGATGAAGTGGTGAGTGTATAAACAGGATCATTTTCCACATATTGGCTGTGGCGAACCTCCGTAGCGGTAACACCGTCCTTGACCACATTGTCTGTTCCTCTCCTCAAGTAATTGCCGTGCCACTTATTTACATATTTCACAGCATAAAGGACAAAATCTCTTGGCTTCACGTTCCAGTCAGCATCAATGCAACGGTTTGGATTAGCCACCAATGGTGTGCCGCGAAGAATAGAATCGGCCCCTACCACATTGGTCATCACCAATGGGATCACATAATTATTAGAAAGTGCCTTAGGGTCAGCAAAAAAAGCATCGGTCAACTTCACTTCCACACCTCCGAGTATGCTTCCGGCAGGAATCGTCATCGTGTTGGAAGCCAATTCATAATAGGAAGCCGGCATTGGCGTGAGAGGTGTATTTGTGCCATTAAAATACAAGCCGTTGCACAAGGTATTATCTACAGCGAAGCCAATCGTGATGTCTTTTGTGTTGTTACGCGTACCACCAATTGTAGCCTTGATAATCACCTTATGTTCGTTGTCTATGGAGTTGTCCACATACAAGTCTTCACCAAGCTCCAGTGTTCGTACGGGGAACTGATTTCCAAAATAGACGGTCTGATAGTCGAAATCGCCATACTCCACATCCCGGTTTTCGCATGAAGTCGAGCTTAGTGCCACAACAGTGGCAACTGCGATTCCTGCGAATATCTTAACTATTTTCATATTGTTTTCTTTTTTAGGATTAATCAAAAGTTTTAGTTCCATCCTTTGTTCTGAGTCAAATTACTGTATTTGAGTATCTCTGAATATGGAATAGGACCATAATACATATAATCTTCATAAGAACGTTCTTCCACATCAATTAGCTGATAAGATCTGGAAACATCCATACCGCGGGCGGTCTCGTTCAAATTGAGCTTCCAGCGGCGAAGGTCCCAGAAGCGGAAGCTTTCGAAACAAAGTTCGAGACGGCGTTCGTTGCGTATCAATTCCCGCATTTTAGCTTGATCTCCCTTGCACTCTTCCAAATATGGATCACCGTTAGTGGTGCCCACTCCTGCTCTTTTGCGGATGGCCTTGATGATATCATACGCGGAATATGAGTGAGTACCTGTGCCTGTCGGTCCCCAGGCCTCGTTAGCAGCCTCGGCATACGTCAAGAACATTTCCGTATATCGGATACGTGGATTGTAATGGGGCTTACCTTGTATGGATGCCGGATTTCGGTTGACATCCATCCGAAGACGTTTCCTCATGTAATAGCCCGTACGGGTTGAAGAGCCATCCGTGACATTTATACCATCCTTTCCTCCCGCACTTCCTGTATTGATGACGGTATTCGAAACACCTTCAGTGCTACCATTGTAAATAATATACTTGCCTAAACGCGGGTCCCTGTTGGCATAAGGATTGGAAGCACTATAGCCGCTTTTGCTTGGGTCGGCATAATTGATCGGATAGCCATTCGCCATGGGGAATGCATCCACAAGGTTTTGGGTAGGATTCATATATCCAGTCCCGTATAACGAAGGTGGAAAGTTCTGAGCTTCCTGATCGCTGTTGGTTGCGCTGATATTCTCCCTCCAGATCATTTCCTTTGGATTAAGCCCATCTTTGAGATTATCAATCTCGGCTGTATTGGCATAATAAGTAGCACCATTAGGATCGAGACCGGCCACACCCTGGATGTAATCGAGCACAGAAGCGGCCGCATCAGCAGCCTCAACCCAGGTGGAAGGATTCGATGAATCCTGAAAAGCAGGGCTGGCTGCGAGAAGGGCGACTCTTGCCCTAAACGATCTCGCTATCAAACCATTATAAAGCTGCCGGGCGTATTGTCCCATAACACGGTTATAAACGACGGATGTAGTTGTGATGTCTCTAAAACGGGCAGGGATATCAGCATCGGTTTTTACATCTTCAAATTCCATCGGCAAATACAACTGGGCACTATCCAAGTCCTGGTATATTTGCTTCACGCAATCGTTGAAAGTGGCACGAGGCAAATTGAAGTTGTCGTTTATCGTCTGGAACTGTTTCAGGATGGGCACCCCCAGCAAGGTTCCGTCTGCCGAGAATCCGGCATGTGCTCTGAGGAGGTAGTACATGAACAATGCACGCATTCCAAATGCCTCACCCTTCATCCTTCTATTGAAAAGCTTAGACGGCTGCTCGTCCTGCGCCCATTTCACCTTATCTGCATTGGCAAGAAACAAATTAAGGTATTGGATAGCTCCAAAAGCATCCGTCCAGCGATTAACCGGATTGTTGGATGAAGTCCAGGCACCAGTGGCCATCTTGAGATAGCTGTTGCTTTTCTGATTAGTTACGGCATCGTCCGTAGCATAATCGCTATTATCGTAATAAGCAGGAATGGTGCGGTACACGTTCACCAGAAACCCTTGCGCATACGCCGGGTCGGTATACATCTGATCGACATCCTTGAAGTTTTCGGCAGCCGGATTAAACAAGTCATCACAGCTACAGAACAATAAGATGCTAGCAAAAATAAATAATATATTCTTTTTCATTTCACTATATACATTTAGTTTATTAGAAAGAGGCCTTGACACCCAGGTTGAAGAACCGGCATTGTGGGGAAACTCCAACATTAGTTTCCATCAGCTTACGCTCTTTCGATATTGTAAGCAAGCTTTCTCCACTCAGATACACGCTAAGGTTGTGAACAAATGAATTTTTCAACACTTTCTTATCAAAGTCATACGTGATCTGCGCTCTATTGAGGTCTAAACGATTGTTTTTGTACATCCAGAAAGTGGAGTTTTGATAGTCATTGCTGTTATCGGTAGTGGTGAGCCTCGGATAGGTGGCCTTGTCTTGCATGTCTTCCCCAGTCCAGCGTCCCCAAACTACATCTGAATATTTGCTGCTGCCTTTGACCCAGTAATAGGATGAATTTTTGAAAGCAATTGCACCACTCTGGCCTGTCACCAATGCAAAGAAGGTGAAATTATTCCATTTCAAAGTCAAGTTGACACCATAGGTAAAGGGGGAAACGGCCCAACCATTGTGCCCAAGGTTTACTTGGTCTTTGGAATCGATAACGTTATCCTGGTTCACATCCTTATATTTAAGATTACCGGGCTTAACGGTACCAAACGTTGGGTTCGCCTGCTTGCCAGTATTTATTGCATCCACATCAGCCTGCGTCAGGAATCCTTCGTTGATATACCCCCATGAAGAATCGAGAGGTTTGCCCACACGGTATTGGTATTTATCCGAATATACTTCGTCGCGGCGAAGAGCCTTTGACGAGAAAAGCATACCCGCAAAGCCAAGCGAACAGTCCACTCGTCCTACCTTTTTGTTCATATTCACCGTGAAATCGACACCAGTTCTCTTGTCCTTGTTATAGTTCTGGTAAGGCAAGAATGAAAAATCCCAATTTGAAAAATAAGAAGGATAGATTGTGTTGCTTCCTTGCACCAAGCCCCCATTGGTATATTGCAAGAAGTAATTGGCATCCAAGGTAATCAGCTTGTTAAGGACAGAAGCTTCCAATCCCACACGGTATTCATTGCGTTCAACAAAGTTCATATTCATGTTGTTGCCTCGTTTAGACCCAGTGGTGTTTCCTCCGGCAGAACTGTCATGCCATTGATACCAGCCCGCATTGTTAGCAAAATATCCCTTATAAAGATAGTAGTCTGTCACTACATCCGAGATGGTGGCTGTAATATCAATATCCTGATGAAGGTTGGCATAGGAAGCTGTCAGTTTCAAATTGTCAACAAACGGCAACTTGTTCTTGAAAAAAGCCTCATCGCTGATGCGCCATCCGAGAGTTACGGTAGGAGAAAATGCATTGCGGTTCTTTTCGGGCAATTGAGCGGAATGAACTTCGGCAGCAGAAAAATCGAAATAATACTTGTTCTTGAAATTATATGCGGCCTGCATACCGAGATTCACATTGCTGGTGCGGTGATAAGCGCTACCGCTGTGATTTGCATCTGCCGAGTTTTGAATCTGATATCCCCAACCGATCAAAGCGGCTGACACATTGTGATGCTGCGCAAACGTCCGCTGGTAGTTGAACTGTGAACTGAAAGACATAGTCTGGCGATATGAAGTGCTACCTACATATTCGTTGGTAGAATTCTTATCATCGTTGTATTTGGTCAGTCCAATAATCATGTCGGCTCCGTTGGTGTTTGCCCAAGTAGGCTGATACACAGCATAAGGCAAGTTGTAAGCCTCTGAATAGGCATCGGTATAGTCCACGCTATAAAGAGTTTTGAAAGACAAGCCATTCAAGATTTTGTCCAAATCGGCCTTCACATTGACGTCGAACATAAATGTGCGGTTTTTGTTCTTGACATAACCTGCGGCAAGCATATCGGAAAATGCGTTAGTCAGGTTAGTGGACAATCCACCTAACAAATATTGCCCTCCGATGAGGTGATTGCTGTTCTTCACATACGTTTGCAAGGTCGAATTGTTAGGATCCAACATGCTAACAGGGATCAATGGCGAAAACCAGTTGGGACGCAGTGTCGCTGAATTTCCCCAAAAATCTCCCCGGCCCGTGTAGTTGTCAGAGACAACGACCACAGCATCGGCAGAAGCGGACAACCATTCATTGAGGTCCATATCGAGATTGGCCCTGACATTGAAGCGCATATCATTGTTTTTGCTCTGTTCTCCATACTTTATCAAGCTGTTGTTGTACGACATTCCAAAATTCGAATAGTAGCGCACACGTTCAGTTCCGCCGGAAACTTCCATTGTGGCATCTGTCTTGTTGTACGCTTTCTTTAGATAATCTGAATTGAAGAAATCAACATCCGGGTAACGGTAAGGATTTACACCCGAAGCCGTATTGTAGATCTGGCTTGGGCTATAATAGTCCGTTGAATTTCCATCGTTCCTGTATGCCTCATTGTATAAAGTCATATAGTCTGCCGAATTCAGATAATTCGGATACCTTTTTGGAACATAAAGGCCGGTATTAACCCGAAAATCAATAGCCAATGGTTTGATTTCGCCCCTTTTGGTGGCTATCAGGACAACACCTTTGGCCGCCTTGCTGCCATAAAGCGCAATCGCGCTCGCCCCTTTCAGCACTGTGACGGACTCCACCTCGGAAGCACGTACATCCGACGCGTTTCGAGGAATCCCGTCCACCAACACCAAGCCTCCTTGCCCCCAGATATTCCCAGTGTATCCGCCCACAAAGCTCTGGATTCCATCGAGACTATATGTGGCATAATTTTTCTTCATCAAATCAGATACATTGACCACCGAAACACCACCCAGCAAATCTTTCTGAGCAACTGTCCCAAAAGCAACATTGGCAAGGCTATCCTTCTTTTCCTGTGCCTGCAAGCCTACCGCATTTAGCAGGAACGAGGCAAAAAGAGCATAGCCGATATTCATATATTTTCTTTTCATCTTTAGGATCTATTTAAGTTACTTCGTTATTACTCCAGCAATCGTCCTTTGCATTACCATCCAGGATTCTGCTTGAATTCCTTATACATGTTCACATCCGCTTTTGGGAGTGGGAACCAATAGTGCTTCACACTCAGATGCCTTTCAAGCAAGACCACTTCACGGAAATTCTTCACGCGTGCGTTCTGCGGATTTGCATACAACACAGATGGAGCAACATCATTGGCACGGTCAAACTCTACGGATTTTTTCAACGTATAGGGACTCTCTGTCAATAACATCCAACGCCTTAGGTCAACAAAACGGTGACCTTCAAAAGCCAATTCGACAGCACGTTCACGTCTAAGTTCGCCCATAAAACTGTCATTATCATTCAGGAATTTTTCGGCAACGTTTCCTACGCCTGCTCTGGCGCGGACTTTGTTGACTGCTTCATAGGCCTTCAGCGAATAATTGCCCGCAGCACTTTGAGGAGATCCATACCCCCAAGCTGTAGCTTCGGCATACATCAGGTAAACATCGGACAAGCGCATAAACGACAAGGCCAAACAGTTGTTCTCTTTATACCCATCATCGTCGTTCATTAAGGGAGGACACAACTTAGTGTTCATATATCCTGTAACCACACCTTTGGCTGCTCCGCTGGTTCTGTATGTTCCACCTGTATAAAGGCTCGCATACTGAACATCTTCTTTTTGAGTTCCCTTACCGTTGTTGGTACATTTCACTCCATCAAAAACAATGTCTTTGTAGAAACGAGGATCTCGGTTTTTCCAAGGATATTCGGGATCGTATCCAGATTCTGGATCCTTCACCGTTGGGTCTTTTATCGGGAAGCCATTTTTCATTCCGTAATTATCAACATAATTAGCTGTGGGATATACTTTCACCCCTGAAGTATTGATGACCTGTGGACGGAAGTCGTTGACCATGTTCCAGCGCCAGCGAGCAGCCAATTCGCATATATTTTCCATAAAAATGGACTCTTTCAGTCCTGGAACTTTGGCGGTTGCACTACGTATATAAAATAGATCTGTCCATTGGGAAAAGTCAGCCAGAGCATACCGTCCTGTTGACTCGGTGGTCTGCAAAGCTTCGGCGAAAGCATCGGCGGCTTTCTTGCAATATTCGGTGTTATAAGATTTACTACCAGTGGATTCTTGGTTCATCAAGGGGCTACCTGCCCAAAGATAGTTTTTCCCCAAGTAGGCCAAGGCCATAATCTTGTTGGCACGGAAATTATTGTTTCCTTTGGTGGTCAAGCCGATGTCTGTCTGATCCCAATTCACGGGAAGCAGGTCGGCTGCTTTCCTGAAATCGAGAGCAACGCTATCGGCCGTAGCTTGGTAGCTCAACCGAGGAAGCTTTGGCTGCACTTCGGGCGAAAGCGCCGTGCTAATGTAAGGAAGCCCACCCCAGTACTGCATGAGCATGAAATAAAACCAACCCCTAAAAAAATACAACTGTCCGGCAATCAGCCTTTTACCTTCATCTGTGGCTTCGGTCAGTTTGTCCAAATTAGCAAGGCCAATGTTTGCTTTACGGATGCCATACCAGGCAAGCCCCCAAAGGTATTTCTTATCCCCGCGCGTTTGGCTAAAGGTATAATCATCATCCCCCTTTGGCATAAACCAGCCTGTTCCTTCAGATGTCCATGCCCAATAGTCCCCTTGATCGATACGGGTTCCAAATGCATACGAAGCAGTCGTTTCCCAAAGCTCTTCTTCCCCATAATTCCAACTGTTGTGATAATCATGGGCGCTCACGACCGGAATACAGTTATACAATTCTTCGGTGAATCCCTGGAAATTCGTGAAATTCTTAAAGGAATCATTCGAATTGATATCGCTCAAAGGCGATTTGTTCAGATAATCGGTGCACGAGGTAATGCCCAGAAGGCCGAGCGCAAATGCCGCAGACACTAATACCTTGTTGATATATTTATTCATTTTCTAATAGTTTTATAAGGTTATGTCTATCCCTAAATTAAAACGACGTACGGTAGGGTATGCTCCAAAGCTAGAGCTGCCGCTGAAGTTTGACTCGCGGTCATCGGGCATTTTGGTCCATAGCAACAGGTTGTCTCCGTTCAGGTAAACCCGGCAGGACTTGATTCCGATTTTGTTCACTAATACATTCTTGAATGTATAGGCAATTTCAGCATTTTTCAAACGCACGTAAGAACCATCGTATAAATAGCGAGTACCGGCCGCATCGCCGCCCACGTTGGTAGTCCAGCGTGGCAACGGAACGTCTCCACCCACACCCTTAGCATAGTAGGATCCTTCAACAAAAGCGACATGCGAAGTGGAATGGAAAGTGGGAAACGTAATTTCGCGGGTGACATTGTTCACTCCATAAAATTGCACGAATGCACTGAATCCTTTCCATTCGAACCCGAGCGAGGCACTGTAGGTGTTTTGAGGAGTTCCCGTATATTCATAAGGAGCCCGATCATAATCGTCAATAACTCCGTCACCATTGTAGTCGATTATATTATAATCTCCGGCAAGCTTGTTTGGATTGTTTGTTGCCCTTTCAGTGCTTCCATACACATCATCCCAGCTTTTAAGGTATCCATAATCAAGGTATGCTTTGGTTTGCCCAATCGGATATCCTTGCTGTTTCTGGTATGCGTAATATAGTTCCGGATCATCCCGGAATATCACTTTGTTTACGGCGTGAGTCATGTTTGCGTTTGACCACAGGCGCATTCCATTTCCAAACACGTGATTAAAACGAACTTCCAGTTCATATCCATGGCTATTCACTTTTCCCAGGTTAATCATCGGAGGCGTATCACCAAAATAGCTCGGAACAGCGCGAGAACCACCAGCAATCAGGATGTCCGAACGTTTGTCGCTAAAGACATCGACAGATCCGGCGAGCAATCCACCGAACAACGAGTAATCAGCACCAAAGTTGCGTTTTTCGACAGTTTCCCACGATACATTGGGATTTCCCAAAGAGCTGATTCTATAAAAAGTGTAGGGAGTATTGGCTGGAGTAACATCTCCCAGAGAGGCATTGCCTGTGTAAGCCCACTGATCTGTGTACAGGAAGCGGCCACCCACATTGTCGTCCCCTATCCTACCCCAAGAAGCGCGGAATTTCAGCATCTCGAGAAATTTCACGTCTTTCATGAAATCCTCACTTGTCATCAGCCATCCCCCTGAGAAAGAAGGGAAGAAAGCAAAACGATTGTTCGCACCAAATTTCTCCGATCCGTTGTAAGCTCCATTGACTTCTGCAAAATACCTTGAATCATAATTGTATGTTGTGCGGAATACCCAGTTTTCACGGAAGTGAGGAAATTCGTTCCCCAAAGTGTACTTTTCACGACTGAACAGACCCATTCCGGTCACATCGTGCTTTCCGAACTTGCGGGCGTAATTGAGCTGACCAGAGTAATAAACCTTACGGAAAGTGGCTCCCAGGTTTACATTTCCCGCCTGGGGTGCCCAAATAACACTTTCCGCGAAGTCAAGCTGAGTTCCTGAGTTTACAGGCTGCTTGTATTTTACAATCCCAGTTGCCGGATCCACCCATATTTGCTGTGCATAATGGTATAAATCGTTGATTCCACGTTCATATTCCTGGAAAGAATTATCCAACGAAATATTGGCCTTTACACTCATTCCTTTAACAAGCGTACCCAAATCCTGATTAAGGATAAAGTCGGTGGTAATCTGAGTCTTGGTACTTTTTTCTATCCCCGATATGGCAAGATTGTAAACCGAGTTGGGAACATCCGCATCTCTTGGTCCATAAAACCCATATGCCCCATTGGAATAAATAGGACGCATGGCATCCGGTGCAGTGCGGTAGGCCGAGGCCCAATATCCTTGATCCGATTCATTTCCAGCGGCTCCTACCCAAGGGAGAGTGCGCACGCCATTGGATCCAAACAAATTGGCAGAAAACTTGGTAGTTTTCGACAAGTCGAAGTCCAAATTGCTACGTACATTGATTCTATTGTAGCCATAGCCAGAGCTATATCCCCTATTGTTTTCAAAAGTGCGGAACAAGTCTCCTTCGTGCACAAAGTCCACAGCTGTGAAATATTTAACAGTTTTTGTTCCACCAGCAACATTCACACTGGTGTTGTATGACATGGCATAATCTTTGAAAAGGGTTTTTTCCCAATCCACGTTGGGATAACGATCCCATTCTTCGGCATTCGCCGGATACCTATACTTGTTGATGATGTCCGTCGGCGTGTAGCTCGACCATCCTCCCGAGGAAAGGGGAAGCTCTCTTTCTATCGAATTGTTGAGAAGCTGGAACGTATCGTAAGCATCGTATTTTTTAGGAAGTTTTGACACAACCTTGGCCGTCATATTAGCTCGGATCTGAATATTGGCTTTTCCTTCCGAGCCACGCTTGGTCGTGATCAAGATAACTCCATTGGCACCTCTCACACCATATACTGCCGTTGCAGACGCATCTTTGAGCACCGACACGGTTTCCACGGAAGAGATGTCGATGGAGCTTAGGGAACGTTCTATTCCATCCACCAGGACCAAAGGGTCGCTGTTGTTCCATGAGCTTTGACTCCTGATTACAATCTTAGGATCTTCTGCCCCGGGAACGCCCGTAGAACTTGTAGTAACCACCCCAGGGAGATTCCCGGTCAGCGCCTGGCCAAGGTTTGTGACCCCTCCCGCGCGTTCCAGCACTTTTCCCGAAGTTTGGGTGATAGAACCCACCACACTTTCTTTTTTCTGTTGTCCATAACCGACCACAATTACTTCGTTCAGCACTTTGTTGTCTTCTTCCATTTGCACATTGAGAAGGCGTTGTCCATGCACCGGCACCTCCTTTTTGTTCATTCCAAGATAAGTGAAAATCAAAACTTGGCTTCCAGATGGTATCTGCAAAGAGAATTTACCATCTAAGTCTGTCGTCGCCCCAATTGTCGGATTCGACTTCAATGTGAC
>MKRS01000154.1 GCA_001897035.1 Bacteroidales bacterium 45-6 | reverse complement strand
CTTCCGACGACGACTACGACAGTGACGGAGGTCTCACCGTCGCGAGCAAAGACACAGCTGCTACGATAAACGAGGTCGATTCAGACGTGGAATCTGGAGAGAAGCCTCGCAAGATTGCCAAGCTCGCTGAACACACCGATCCCCAATCTTCGGAAATGCAAGTAGCTTCTTCATCCAGCGCCCCAGTAGGATCTGGCACTGAAGCCAAAGGAAGCACTCCAAACGGAAACGGAATGAACGGCGTGGATTCTCCCGTGACGACTTTTTCTCTTTTCTCCCTGTTTATTTGGAAAAGAAGATCCTTTTGGACGATCCGTTCCAGATATTGGATCAAAAAGGCGTCGGTCAACTGATTACGGGAGCAGTTCAGAAAATCCGCTCTGTGGGAAGTGCCAGGGAGTGTGGAATTTGCGGGGAACATGGCGGTGAGCCATCCTCCGTGAAATTCTGCCATCGCGCCGGATTAGATTATGTTTCTTGTTCTCCGATGCGTGTTTCAATTGCGCGTGTTGCTGCAGCCCAAGCTGCAGTGGAAGGATAGGAGTGGATATTCACGCTTTATAATTAGAGATGAGGGCGGTTTGCTTAGGAGGACCACCCTCATTCTTTTTTTATTTTTCTGTATAAAAACGGATCAATCTATCCAAGGCTCTTTGGCATACGGGGCAAAATCCGGGTGCAGTATTCGTTTTCATCCGGCAATCGGCAGAACCCCTGTATATCCCTTTGGCCGAATAGGCCGCTCCTTCAAATACGCCAACCTTGTAGTCCTTCTGCATTGAAGCTGGTGTGGGCACGGGGGTGCTTTTGGTAAGCATATCTTCCCATTTCTTGGAAAAATCCACCAAAGTGGTCACATTCTGCTCCCATGGCTCCGTTTTCGGGTCGTAAGTGTCCGTCATCGTATCGTTTTCGTAAAAATATTCGTCGGCGAGTCCTCCGAAACTATGCCCGAATTCATGCACAACCACCGGCCCGAAAAAAGAATGATGCGAAGAGGTCAGCGTGAAGGCATTGTAAATTCCACCTCCACCATAAACTGTTGAATTGGCAAGCACGATAATATGTTCGTAGGGAATGCCGGCTAACACCTCGTGGATTTTCTTCGTCTGATTGGTTGTCAGGTAGCGTTGTGAATAAAATGTGTCGAAATGCGAGTTGAACTGCGTGTCTTTCCATTCATTGAGGCGTGGCGTGCTAATTCCACTTTCCTTCGACGGGGCATTCACCAACACAACATTGAAGCGATTCTTCAATGACTTGAAGGGCTCATGCGCGAACAAATTTTCCACTGCAAGCTGAGCATCTCTTTCCAGCAGGTTGCTCTCTTCGTCCGTATATCCCTCTCCGAGAATAGCCACGTCTATGCAGTCTTGTGGCGAACCACTTTTCAGCAAATAGTTGTAAGAAGATACTTTAAATCTGTTTGTCTTTCGAATTAATATATCTGCGGGATCCACGGTATGTTTTAATTCTGCTACAACTTGTTGTCTGTTGTCGAGCAACGTTATGTCAACTTCCGCTTCTTTCAAAGGAAAAGGCACTAAAAATGAATTCTGAAAAGAACGTGATACCTTCTTTGCCTCATTTGTTTGCATCCATTCTTGAAACAAGGACGAAAACGATGTCCGATATATGATAGCTCCTGTCTTACTGTCTCGTACTGTGATTTGCCCGTTTCCCTTGAGTGGCAATTCCGACAGGTGATGCCTTCTCCCCGCCCAGTCGCCTGTTTCCGTCAGTTCATCTAAGGCTATGGTCTGCTTAGTGGCGTCTCCCGAAAAAATATAATCCAACCTCAAGGTCTTGTCTGCAAAATACTGGCCGTATTCCTGTGCCTGGATGCTCCAGCCACAGATCAGTAGCACAGCTATAAACACACTCCTTAAGTAATGCTTTCCTTTTCTCATTGTTTTTTGATAGTTTTAATGGCGAATTTACAACAAATCGCTGCTTATTTAGGAAAAATAGCTTCCTGTTTTTCGAAAACAAAATTTCCCATGTTAAATCTTCCATTTTATTTGTTTTATATGCTCATTTCTTTTTATATTTGAAACCTTTTCGGAAAATCTCAAGGCTGATTTTTTTTAAGTATCTATTGCTCTGAAAGCTAAAAAAATAAGCGCCAACCTGAATTTTATTTTCGAAAAAAGAGTGGAAAAGTTTGCAGCGAGCCAAAATAGTTGTACCTTTGCATCCGCAATCGGGAAAAGGGTTTCCTGCTGGATGTGCCGGGAAGGCGGTCCGGGGTTGCGGTTCTGACGACGAATGGGGG
>MKRS01000153.1 GCA_001897035.1 Bacteroidales bacterium 45-6 | reverse complement strand
AGGGGGAAAATGGTGCGCGTTGCTTTGGTGGGATACACCAATGTGGGCAAATCCACTTTGCTCAACTTGCTCAGCAAATCGGAGGTGTTTGCCGAAAACAAACTGTTTGCAACACTCGACACCACCGTCCGCAAGGTGATTATCGACAACCTCCCTTTCCTGCTTTCGGACACCGTCGGTTTTATCCGGAAGCTACCTACGCATCTTGTGGAATCCTTCAAGTCAACGCTCGACGAGGTACGCGAAGCCGATATACTGGTGCATGTGGTGGACATTTCGCATCCCAATTTTGAGGAACAAATACAGGTCGTTGAAAACACCTTGGCCGAAATAGACAAGGAGGAAAAGCCAACCATCCTCTTGTTCAACAAGGTGGATGCATTCAATTATACACCCAAAGAAGACGATGACTTGTCCCCAATCAAACGGGAAAATCTCTCGCTGGAAGAATTGAAAAAAACATGGATGGCCAAGATGAGCGACAATTGCTTGTTTATTTCTGCCCGTGAAAAAGAAAACATCGAGGAGCTGAAACAAAAAATCTACGACAAGGTGCGTGAAATCCACATACAGCGATTTCCCTACAACGATTTTCTGTTCCACAAGTATGATGAAGAAGCAAACGAAAAATAAAACTCTTTTCGCATCATGAGCGACTACCGTAATTTGACGCCTGACGAAATTATTCGCTTGGAGCAGAATCATTGTGTGTGCGATGATTGGTCGAGTGTATCCGTAGGCATCCATTTTGACACAAAATACGTCCGCAGGGTGCAGTTCTCGGGGATCGTTAAACTGGGAGTTTACGAAGAATCTTTTGCCCAAAAAAACGGGCTGACAAAGCATTCGGGCATATACGACGTTTGCCTGCACGACACCGAAGTGGGCGACAACACTTTGATCGAGAATATCCAGAATTACATCAGCAACTACCGCATAGGCAACAATTGCTTTATCCAGAATGTCAACAGCATCATCGCCTTCAAAGGCGCAAGCTTTGGCAACAATGTGAAGATTTCGGTCATCGATGAATCGGGAGGAAGACCAGTGTTGCTGTTTGACAAATTATCGTCCCATCTGGCATATTTCCAGGCAGCATACCGATACAATTCGTCATTGATCGGGCAGCTTGAGAAAATAATCCAGGCATACCGCCAACAACAAATCCCGGAGAAAGGAATCATCGAGGATCACGTGAAAATCTGTAATGCGGGAAAGATCAAAGATGTAATTATCCGCAACTACACCTACATAGACGGCTCTGCAAAATTGGTGAACGGGACTATTGCCAGCGAAAAAGATGCGCCCACCTATCTCGGGAGAAGTGTAATCGCCGAAGATTTCATAGCAGCGGCAGGTGCAAGCATAGAAGACAGCGTGTTTCTCAACAATTGCTTCATTGGCCAAGCTGCTTGCTTGAAGCGCGGCTTTTCGGCTACCGAATCGTTGTTTTTCAGCAACTGCCATTTCGAACACGGTGAGGCGTGCGCAGCCTTTGCCGGGCCCTACACTGTCTCGCACCACAAGCCCACTTTGCTGATCGCCGCCATGTTTTCGTTTATGAATGCAGGATCAGGGACAAACCAGAGCAACCACTTATATAAATTAGGGCCTATTCATCAGGGAATTACTGAACGCGGACTCAAGACTTCGAGCAATTGCTACCTGATGTGGCCTGCCCACATCGGAGCATTCACTTTTGTCAACGGCAAGCACTACCTTCATCCCGACACATCGCTGTTTCCGTTCTCGTATCTTTTGGAAGAAAACGAATCGTCCACATTGGTACCAGGATTGGGTTTGAAAAATGTGAGTTTGCTCCGGGACGAAAAGAAATGGAAAAACCGCGACAAACGAAAGGCCGCAAAGATCCTTGATTACCTTCATCCAAACGTATTCAGCCCGCTTACCATGGAAAAAGTGTTTTCAGCCATAAATACCCTGAAAGCATTCAAACAAAATCCGTATTCTGAAAAATACAACTACAACGGTTGCTACATTAAACATATTTCCATCGACAAAGGCGTTCATCTCTACGAACTGGCCATTATCAAATATCTCGGCGATGTATTCATGAAGTATCTCGACAAGAAAGGCATTACTTCTTGGAAAGAAATACTCTGCATCCTTGAGCAGGATACCCGGCAAGGGAGCGGTGCTTGGGTTGATTTGGCGGGCCTGCTAACCCCAAAATGCCAAAACGATTCATTGCTCTCCGGCATTGTTTCCGGAACCATCAATAGTGTGGAAGAGATTGATTCACGCCTGGAGAATTT
>MKRS01000152.1 GCA_001897035.1 Bacteroidales bacterium 45-6 | reverse complement strand
AAAACGCTCATCATGCAATCGGAAGACGGTCAAATCGAAGAGCCTTATTCCATTTCTGCTGGGTTGGATTATCCGGGAATTGGCCCGATGCACGCCCATCTGGCGATGGTTGGCCGTTCGGAAGTGCTGGCGGTGACGGATGACGAAGCCATGGCGGCTGCGATGGAACTCACCCGGCTGGAAGGAATCATTCCGGCTATTGAATCTTCTCATGCATTGGCGGTATTTGGTCAAAAGAAATTCAAGCCCGATGATGTAGTCGTGCTGTGCCTTTCGGGACGGGGAGACAAGGATATGGAGACTTTTGTCAAGTATTTTAAAGCTGATAGCTATTAGCTGATAGCTGTTAGCCGTTAGTGAGTCGGTCTCAACACAGGAAGTATAGAAATATAACGTGAAGGTTTTAAATGTATAATTTAAAATATTGACGAACCAAAGACGAATAGCTAATAACACAAGGCATGAAGAATTACAAGCAACTAATTGTTTGGCAAAAAAGGGATAGATTTAGTGAAACTGTCTTACAATTTGACAAAGGAGCTGCCTTCTGAAGAAAAGTTTGGTTTGTGTAGCCAAATAAATAGAGCTGCGGTTTCGATCCCAGCAAATATAGCCGAAGGAAGTAGCCGTGATAGTGACAAAGATTATGGGCGTTTCTTGCAGATAGCATTGCGTTCAGCTTTTGAAGTTGAAACATATTGTGTTTTAATTAATCATCTATATCCAGACATGGAAGGAATAACTAAGTTTGAGAACCTTCTTGAGGAAATAATAAGAATGTTACATAGCTTTATCAAACAAATAAAAAATTAATACCAAGCTAATGCTTGCCGGCTAAAGGCTATCAGCTAATAGCTAACAGCTAACAGCTAAAAAACGAATATATATGCAATACAACATTAGCGTCAAAACCAAAAAGCTCCTTGCCGACCTGCAAACGCCGGTGGGGCTTTACCTGAAGATCCGCGACATTTACACGGAATCGGCTTTGCTCGAAAGTTCTGATTTCCATGGCGGAGAAGACAACTATTCATTTATCGGGGTGAATCCGATGGCCCGCTTCTTAGTGCAGGACAATGAGCTGGCATTGCATTCGCCCGATGGAACAGTGGAAAAGAGGACATTACCAGACCCGAAAGCCGTGACCGTGGAGTTCCAGAAGTTTGCCGACCGGTTTCAAGTGAGCGGGACAAACGAGAGCAACATCAACGGATTTTTCGGATACACTTCCTACGATGCCATCAGCTATTTCGAAGACGTCAATTCGGTCAATGAGATCAAGGCAAACGGCAATATCCCGGAGTTTTATTACATTTTCTACCGCTTCATTTTGGTCATCAACCATTTGAAAAACGAACTGATTATCGTGGAGAATGTTCCGGAAGGCGAGCAAAGCGAGACGGAACAACTTGAAGCTGTGTTGAACAACAACAACATCGCCACCTACGATTTCCGTCCCGAAGGAAAAGAGACCTCGCCCATCACCGACGAAGAATACATGGAGTCGGTACGAAAAGGGATCTACCACTGCAAGCGGGGCGATGTGTTCCAGATTGTTCTTTCCCGCTGTTTCGCCCAAAAATTCTCCGGAGACGAATTCAAACTTTACCGTGCACTACGTTCCATCAACCCTTCCCCTTATCTGTTTTATTTTGACTTCGGTTCGTTCCGCATTTTTGGCTCTTCGCCCGAAACGCACTGCCGCATTCACAAAGGGCAAGCATATATCGACCCGATTGCTGGAACATATCGCCGTACAGGTGACGATGAAAAAGACCACGCTTTGGCAGAAAGCTTGTTGAAGGATGAAAAAGAAAATGCAGAACACGTCATGTTAGTCGATTTGGCCCGCAACGACCTGAGCCGCAATTGCCACGATGTGAAGCTGGAATTTTATAAGCACGTGCAGTTCTATTCGCATGTCATCCATTTGGTTTCCCGTGTTAGCGGTATGGTGGACGAAGGCAAGAACAGTATCTCGGTATTTGCGGACACCTTTCCTGCCGGAACGCTTTCGGGAGCACCTAAAGTGCGTGCCATGCAATTGATTCACGATATAGAAAAACATACGCGGGGGGCTTATGGCGGTTGCATTGGCTACATCGGTCTGAACGGCGACCTGAACCAAGCCATCACCATCCGGTCTTTCCTGAGCAAGGAAAACACCTTGTATTATCAAGCTGGGGCGGGCATCGTTTCGAAATCGCATCCAGAAAGTGAACTTCAAGAGGTGAACAACAAACTCGGTGCGTTGAAAAAGGCAGTTGAGTTGGCTGCC
>MKRS01000151.1 GCA_001897035.1 Bacteroidales bacterium 45-6 | reverse complement strand
CGAGGAGCAACTTGCCTCGCAAGGAAAAAGTGTAACGGTGAAAAACCAAACTTCCTTGGACGATCTCCTCTTTACATACGGAGTCCGGGTGAACCCTGTGCTGGTACAAGATGAGCAGTCGGCCTCGTTGCTGGTGAATTCGGGCAAGGATGATGGACAACAATCTTCGGTGATTCCTTGGTATTTTTGTCCTCTGCTGCTCCCTTCGCCGAACAACCCGGTCACAAAAGACGTCGCTTTGGTGAAAGCTCCTTATGTGTCGAGCATAGACTTGATCCGTCAGCCGGGAGTGCAGTCCAATGTTCTGTTGACCACTTCGGGCAAGGCCCATTTGGTGAAGGCTACCGAAGAGGTGAATTTTGATTCGCAAAATGTCCGTAGTTTGCCGACTTATTTCAACCAACAGTTTCTAATCGCTTCCGTTTCGTTGGAAGGTAAATTCACGTCGGCGTATCTCAACAGGCTGATTCCTGATAGCATTCAAAACGCTCATGCACAGCGGCTAAACGAAGGTGTCCATTCCAAAATGATTGTGGTGGCTTCTTCTTCGGTGATTCGAAATGAGTTGGCTGGACAAGGCGATCAAACGCAAGCGGTGCCTTTGGGATTCGACAGGACAAGCGGACGGCAATTTGGAAACAAAGATTTCATCGTGAATGCTGTGAATTGGCTGGCAAACGACGACAATCTGCTTCTTCTCCGTAAAAAGCAACAACAACTGCGGTTGCTCGATAAAGTTGAAATTCAAAAAAAACGGACTTTGTATGTAGCCGTAAATCTGATTCTACCAGTTTTGCTTTTGGGCAGTTATATTGGAATTGTGTTTTGCAGAAGGAAGAAAAAATATGAATCTGAATGAAGGCGTCTATAACAAAACGGCTTCGCTCTCTGCGAAAAATCTCAGCGCCCTCTGCGTGAAAAAAAATACATTCCTATTTCTCAGAGTATTTTCAACTCTTCTGTCGGATTCCAAAACACCTCCTGTTTCCAATTTCGAATGCGGTTGTCCGAGACCCTCAGGCCTTCCGATTCGAGCAATTCTCTCATCCTTTCGGAGGAGGAAAACGAATCTCGCCCAACAAGCCTTCCCTGACTGTTCACCACCCGGTGAGCCGGGATGTGCTCGTCTGTAGCATTGCATCCGTTCATCACTTTTCCCACCAACCGGGAATGATTAGGGAAGCCGATAGCCTCGGCGATTGCACCGTAGGATGTGGCCCGCCCTTTAGGAATGGAACGGACTACATCGTAAACAGCTTGTTCAAAATCGGCTCGGTCGATCTTCATATTTGGGTAAACATGTATTCTATTGTCAAGCCTGACTCGTGTGATTTAGTCATCGCATAATTTGCGTTTAAAAGAACTATAAAACAAATGTGCTAAAGTCATCATTCCAAGTCCACCACCGTGATTCCGGCACCACCCAATTGGATGTTTTCGTCAGCAAACGAGTGGATTCCCCCCACGGTCTTTAGGTAGTTGCGGATCAGTTCACGGAGGATTCCCGTACCCGTTCCGTGCAGAATTCTCACCCGGCTTACCCCCACCTGAATGGCGTCGTCGATGAAATACATCACCGCTTGCAAAGCCTCCTCGCCGCGCATTCCCCGCACATCGATGTCTTGCCTGAAATTCAGCTTCTTTTCGTACATCTTGTCGCTTGTCTGGTTGCTGACGAAGGTGTTTTTGCGTTCTTCTTTCTTGATTTGGCTTTTACTCACCTTCTCAATGTTGTCCAACTTGACAGTCGTCTTTATCATTCCAATAGCCACTTCGGCCTGCTTTCCCCGAATTTTCATTACTTGCCCCACAGCCGTTTGTCCTTTAATCTTCACGAAGTCGTTTTCAGAGATGACGGTTGTTTCCTGTTTTGGGGCAATGCCTTCGTGTGGTTGAGGCTGTTGCTTGTTTGTCTTTTTTGGCTGCTTCTTTTTCAGGTGGGATAGGTCGGCATGACTGTCCAAATTGCCCAGCGAATCGCGGAATTTTCCCAATTCGCTTCGGATTTCCTTAGTCTTTTCCTTTTCGGCCTGCGCTTCGCGTATTCCCTTGATCGTACTTTCGATCCGAGCATTGGCCTCTGACAGAATTTGTTCGGATTGTGCCTTGGCCTGAGCCAGAATTTCTTTGCGCTGCTTCTCCAGCGCCTCGATATTGGTGTCGTAGTTGGCCGTCAGTTCCTCCAGCCGTTTTTCCTGCAGGCGGATGTTTTGCCGTTTAGTCTCCCAATAGCGTTTGTCGCGGACTATGTCTTGAAGATACTTATCCATGTTGATGTCGTC
>MKRS01000150.1 GCA_001897035.1 Bacteroidales bacterium 45-6 | reverse complement strand
TGAAGGCGCCGAAGAAATATTAAAACCCTTCCACACATCAGCACCCCGATACGTAGTTTCTGTACCTGCGGGAACATATAGGCTTACATTGGCTGTTGTTACTTTATCAAATACATTTGCATTGATGGTAAGAGGTGTTGTCCAGTCCACCGTAACCGATTGTAAACTGGTGCAATTAGAAAAAGCACCCTCTCCTATACTTGTAACCGAGTTGGGAAGCACAATCGAAGTTAAAGCTGTGCAATTATAGAAAGCCCAACCCTCAATACTTGTAACCGTGTTGGGTATCGTTACCGAAGTCAAACCAGTATTTTCAAAAAAAGCACCCTCCCCGATACTTGTAACTGTGAAAGTACCACAGCCATAACTTACCGTAGCTGGGATTACGATAGCACCCGTAGCAGATGGTGTAGCATCTACTTTTACAGTAGTGTTAGAAGTAATGGTATAGTTGATACCGCCCACCGTAAAGGATGAAGAATTAACATTAAACCCACCCCAAACTGCAGCAGCTTTATATGCAGCAGTTGTACTCGCCGGCACATATAAACAAATATTGGAAGTGGATTCACCCAAAAAAATATTGCTATAAATAGCAAGTGGCGTTGCCCAGCCCACCGTAACCGATTGTAAACTGGTGCAATAATAAAAAACATACGATCCAATACTTGTAACCGAATTGGGTATTGTTACCGAAGTTAAACCGTAGCAATAGGCAAAAGCAGAATAAGCAATACTTGTAACCGAATTGGGTATGGTTACCGAAGTTAAAGCGGTCTGTTGAAAAGCACTGGCCCCAATACTTATAACCGAATTAGGAATGCTCACCGAGGTTAAATTGGTCCAAGCTAAAAAAGCATTATCACCAATACGTGTAACATTAAATGTTTTACAACCATAAGCAACCGTAGCTGGTATTACAATATCGCCGACAGCGTATGTGCTTGAAGCTACTTGTACGGTGGTAGGGGAAGTAATGGTATAATTAATAACGCCCACTGTAAAAGTGGTTAAATTGTCTAAAACATTAAAACCACTCCAGCCGGCAGCGGCTTTATATGCAGCACTTGTTCCCACCGGTACATATAAACAAATGCCGGAAGTGGTTACACCATTAAAAACAGTAGCATCAATAGTAAGCGGTGTTCCCCAGCCAACCGTAACCGATTGTAAACCTGTGCAATTGGCAAAAGCATAACCTCCAATACCCGTAACAGAGTTAGGAATTGTAAGGGAAGTTAAACCGCTGCAGGCGATAAAAGCACTGGCTCCTATACTCGTAACGGAGTTAGGAATGGTAACCGAAGTTAAGCCGCTGCAAGCTTGAAAAGCACTGATGCCAATGCTTGTAACCGAGCTGGGAATAGTAACTGATGTTAAAGCACTGCAATTTTTAAAAGCAGTATCTCCAATACTCGTAACATTAAAAGTAATGCAACCATAACTCACCGTAGCCGGTATGGTAATAGCACCCGTAGCAGATGCATTTCTATCTACTTGTACGGTAGTAGCAGAAGTAGTTGTATAGTTGATACCTCATCGCTAAAGGTTTGGGATTTAATATTAAACCCACTCCAAACAGCAGCACCGCTATACGCAGCAGTTGTACCTGCCGGTACATACAAACATACACTGGATAAAAACAAATGAAACAATACACTGGTATTAATAGCAGGAGGCGATGTCCAGTTTGCGAAAACAGATTGTAAAGCCGTACAATCGTACAAAAAATAATCGCCCATACTTGTAACAGAGCTGGGGATACTTATCGAAGTTAAGCTCGTGCAGGATGAAAAAGCATAACTAGCAATACTCGTAACAGAGCCGGGAAGCGTAACCGAAGTTAACCCGCTACAACCAGAAAAAGCACTATTACCAATACTCGTAACCGAGTTAGGGATGGTAACCGAAGTTAACCTGCTGCACTGATAAAAAGCAGATCCACCAATACTTGTTACCGATCCGGGTATGGTTACAGAAGTTAAACTGCTACAATTGTAAAAACTACCTTGCTCAATACTTGTAATACCATTGGGAATGCTTACCGATGTTAAACCAGTACAACTGTTAAAGGTATTCTGCCCGATACTGGTAACCGAGCTGGGAATAGCTAATGATGTCAAATTCGTGCAGTTTGTAAAAGCATAAACCCCAATACTGGTAACTGAGTTGGGAATAGTAACCGAGGTTAAACCACTGGAATTTTGAAAAGCATTATTGCCAATACCCGTCACATTGTAGGTGTTAGCTCCATTGGTTACCTGGGCTGGTATCGTAACCGCAC
>MKRS01000149.1 GCA_001897035.1 Bacteroidales bacterium 45-6 | reverse complement strand
GCACTCTGGGTATCTATTTCCCGCGATGGAACGACACCTCCGGCGACACCAAAAATGCAGTGCATTACTATCCGTTCAAGAGTTCAGGTGACTACTACTGGTATCCGCAATCGACAGCTACCGCTGTCTTGAACAACGGATCGGATCACATGCCGATCATACGCAAGTTTAAAGACACAAAAATGGTATGGAAAGGAGCAGGCACACGAGAAGATGTGGTGATGAGGTTGGGCGATACCTATTTGCTCTGCGCAGAGGCCTATCTGGGTGCAAGCCAACCAGACAAAGCTCTCGAGAAAGTGAACGCAATAAGAACCCGGGCGGCCAGCACCTTGGCAGATGTGGCGGGCATGAAACTATCAAGCATTGACCTGAACACATTGATGGACGAAAGAGCGCGCGAGCTATTGGGCGAGCACGACAGGTGGCTTGATCTGAAGCGATGCGGACTGCTCATGCCAAGAGCCATGGAATACAATATTTTTGTTAAGAAATACAACAATATCAGTGCGAACAATTTGGTAAGGCCTATACCCCAAGACGAAATTGATCGATTAACTGGTTTGACCCAAAACACTGGCTATTAATTCAAAACAATTATGAAAAAACACATTATGATATTTCCGCTTCTGATTGTGGCTGCACTTACGTCTTGCGATAGCTACGTCACACCCGATCCCAAAGCACATAAGAACGATTCCATCAAATCGGTGCTATATATCAACGAATACGACCAATTTGGAAACAAAGGACAATACAATTTGCCCGAACAGAAATTGGGCACTAAGTATTGGGTGGTGGTCAATTCCACGAGCAACACCAATGATTACTCGGACAATAGTCTGAGGACATCTTTGATCGCAGAATCAATTATTGGTCTCACGGCCTTGGCCGTAAATGAAGACCGCGGCACAACTATGGTCTGGAGCGACGCCACATCTTCGGAATACATTGCCTTGCAAGGCAATCTCAGAATGACGAACCAAGGCAAAGCTTCAGTGTGGGAGTTGTTGGAAAAGCCGGAAATAAAACAGTGCATCAAAGGCTATGTGCTCTGCAACATGCTGAAACAAGAAAGCTTGGCGGCTGCGACTGTGGCGGCACACGTTTACCAGTCGATCATCGTGGACACGTATAACGAAGCAAAGGTGAAAGCTCTCGGGTACACCAAAACTTACGACGCCTCATCTAAAACTTCGGCCACAGCTTGGACAGAATTCAAAGGTTCCTGCAACAACAACGGGTTGGTGCTGATGCCCACCCTGACGGCCAATAACAAGGGATTTGCCATAGCCCATAGATTGATGTTTATCAATTACAATAAGAAATACGCATCCTCAGCTTCTGGCAACAACAGTAGCGTGTGCAAGGAAATATTAGCCTGGCTCAAGCCACTGTCTCCTGTGATCGGATGGGAGCAAAACATCGACGAACATACCTTTGTGGATTTGGTATCGCAGTCGGGTAACTTGATGGTTCCAGCCGATTGGCTTTACAACCTGACACTCACCTCGGCAAATTATTCGAACAATCAAATCGGGCTGGCAACGGTCACGAATCCCCGGTATATCAACTTCTCGGATGCCATTAGCTACGCTTCTTTTTTTCTGACTGATGGCGACAATGTGCAGTGGATGGTGAACAGTTTCCAAAATTCAAAGTATTATTTGAATAGCGACAACTTGACCACCAAAATTTCATTTGGGTTGCCTATCTGCAATCTCGCAAC
Source organism: Bacteroidales bacterium 45-6 (assembly GCA_001897035.1). GTDB lineage: Bacteria > Bacteroidota > Bacteroidia > Bacteroidales > Dysgonomonadaceae > UBA1309. The sequence goes on along the minus strand of MKRS01000149.1, from coordinate 15,908 downwards.
AATGATGCCTAACCAGCTCACTAACCTCTTGGCCAATCAGGCTCCAAGCAATTCGATTATCGAATACGGAGGCGCCGGTTATATGTACGCCGATGATTTTGCTTCCAACGCAGACCGGACTAATCTGCTGGCAAAGCATGCAGCCTTGGTAGGGAACCACATGAAACAAAGAAGGGTAAAGATTCTTGGATTGTTCTGCAACGATGTGTCTTCTGCGGCCGCTCAGGAGGCCTATCAAGCATACATTAGCCAAAATGATCAACTCATAGGTGTCATAGCTGTTCAATATGATCCGTATGCAGGAGGTAATGGAAACATATTTTGGTTCAAGAACTCAAAAGGAATAAACATTCCCGTCATCACTACCCGCTACTCAATATGGAACATGGGAAATTCAAACAGTAGCAACCAAGGAACTCCAGCATTTGTAGCAAGCAAGATCAATGAGCTTGCAGCCATGGACAAATCCACTTATTCTCTTGTGGCAGTACACGCTTGGTCGGCATTCAGCGACATCGGCTCGTCGAACGATCTGGTTGCCGAAAACGTCAATGGCAGCTATTACAGTGCCACTCCTGCATCCTGGTGCATGAGGCGGCTGAGTTCCAAGGTAAAAGTAGTCAACACTGAAGAGCTTATTTGGCAATTACGGATGAAGACGTATCCCGAGGAGACAAAAAGCTTGCTTACGACTTTCTATTAAGCAATAAAAGCGAAAAAAGACACTTTCTTGCACCGTATTCCGAGTATTGGGAATACGGTGCAAAGGAGAGCTATACTCCATTTTCCCTAAACTAATATTCATTTCTAATTCAACTATCATGAAAAAAAGACGATTACTTACAACAGCAATTGCTTTATTTACAGTTGTTTTTGGGTTTTCCCAAACTCACATTACAACTATTGCCGGACTTCAGGCTATCCAAAGTAACAATTCCTACATTCTGGATGCTGACCTCGACCTCTCGCCCTTGACAAACGGCTTGGGTGTGGGCGATTTGACAAATGTGGTTTTCGACGGTAATTTCCACACCTTATCCAATCTCACTTATGATGGACAAAGCCGCGGCGGGCTCTTTGCCAATCTATCGGGATGCACAATCAAAAACCTGAGAGTATCCAATTTCACCATTGCAGGAAGTTGGGCGGGCTCTTTAGCTGGACATGCCGACAACAGCACGTTCTATCGCTGTTCTTCCAAAAACGGCGACATTGAATCATCGGGTATCGGAGGAGGAATTGTAGGACACATTTCCGGAACATCCATCTCTGAATGTTTTGTTGGAGGAATTGTGAACGGTCATGACCACGTGGGAGGTATTGTCGGACACATGGAAAGCGGTAGCTCGGTAGCTAATTCTTATACCATTGCCGATGTCGCCACAGATTCATGGCAAGTGGGCGGCATAGCTGGTTGGGGAGAAAATGCAAGCAACACCATCAGCAACTGCTTTGCCGGGGGAACCGTATCTGCTGGACAAGGATTCACAGGAGGTATTGTGGGGGCAACTTCAGGAGGAAACAAGGCCTATGTTACGATCACGCACTGCATGGCCATACAATCCAAATTGACAGCCAATTCCGATATAGTGAAGACCAATCGCATCGTGGGTGACGATGGGTCGGCCACTTTTTCAAACAATTACGGATTGGCCACTATGACATGGTCTGATCCCAAACGAACCGATCCGTGGGGCAGCAATGCCAATGGCAAAGACGGACAGGACATCACCGAGGCAATGGTGGCAAGCTCAGCCTTTTATACAGATAGCCTCCCAAGTTGGAACTTCACAAATGTATGGATCTTGAGTGGCTCGCATCCTACCCTACGGATGGAAACATTTACTCCCGGCTCGTCAGGAATACAGAATGCCCAGCTTGACAATGTGACGGTTGGCACCGCCGGCGGAAAAATCATGATCAGCAGCCCGGAGAATTCGGTGATTGCCATCTACGACTTAACCGGAAAAACAATCGTCAAGAAGGTAGCAAGCGCAACAACCGAAGCGTTCTCTATCAAGGGTGTCTTTGTCGTTACTGTAAATACTGAACAAGGCAGAGGAATTTACAAAGTTGTGAATTGACAAACCCGAAACAATACCCCTGATATAATCGGCGAAAGACACAGGCATCTTTTTCCTCCTTCGAAAACGGTACTGAGCCTTTCGCCGATTACTCACCAAATAGCATTCGTTCTCTATGGCTGATATAAATCTAACTGGCATAAGGCAGAAACAATTTCAACAGTAAGGGGCATAGCGGTTGTATCGGTTGAAACAAGAAATCACAATCTTGTTTCACAACAATTTGTAGAAGAATAAACAGGATTATCTAAATAATACATTGAGTATGAGATTTTCGAGAGTATTAGTTAATTTGCTCTTTTTAGTGGCATTGGGCATTGTCTTAAAAGTGGATGCGGAAAACTTCCCCTACCTGTCGCAAGTGAATCCATTGATGGGTACGCAGAGCAACTTCGCCCTGTCCAGCGGCAACACCTATCCTGCCATAGCCTTGCCTTGGGGGATGAATTTTTGGACGCCGCAAACGGGAAAAATGGGCGACGGATGGTGTTACAGCTACGATGCCACCAAGATCAGGGGAATCAAGCAAACCCACCAGCCGAGTCCTTGGATCAACGATTACGGTGCTTTTTCTCTGATGGCGATTACCGGCGACTTGAAAGTGGATGAAGAAGAACGGGCGTCTTGGTTTTCACACAAAGCGGAGATAGCCAGCCCCGACTACTACAAAGTATATCTGGCCGATTACGATGTAACGGCCGAGGTGACTCCAACCGAGCGCGCTTCCTGCTTTAGGTTCACATTTCCCGAACGGGAACATTCCTACATTCTGCTCGACGGGTTTTTTAAAGGCTCAATGGTAAAGATTATCCCCTCGGAGAGGAAAATCATCGGCTATTGCCGTAACAACAGTGGTGGCGTTCCGGACAATTTCAAAAACTATTTCGTGGCGGTTTTTGATAAAGATTTTGAAACCACAGCGACCTCCTTGTCTGGTAAAACAGACTACAAATCGTTGCTTGCAGAAGGCGAACATGCTATCGCCGTGGTAGGTTTTAAAACGCGGAAGGGAGAGCATGTACACGTGAAGGTGGCGTCCTCGTTCATCAGTCCCGAGCAAGCCGAAATCAATCTTGCACGGGAAACAGGAGGCAAATCCTTTGACCAACTCAGGTTGTCAGCTGCCTCCATCTGGGAAAAAGAGCTTCGTAAAATAAAAGTAGCAGGTGATGACTCCCGGCAAATCCGCACGTTCTATTCCTGCCTATACCGTATATTGCTCTTTCCCAGGTCATTTTATGAAGTAGATGCCAACCAAAAGATAATACATTACAGTCCATACAACGGGAAAATCTGTTCGGGATACATGTTCACCGACAACGGGTTTTGGGACACATTCCGTGCCGTATTTCCATTTTTCACTCTTTTCTACCCCGACCAAAACAGCAAAATCATGCAAGGGCTGGAGAACACCTACAAAGAAAGCGGATGGCTTCCAGAATGGGCAAGTCCGGGCCACCGGGACTGCATGATAGGCTCCAACTCAGCATCGATCATTGCTGATTCTTACCTCAAGGGGATTCGCGGGTATGACATCAATACACTCTACCAGGCCATACTGAAGAACACTACGGGAAACAACCCTTTAGTTAAATCTACCGGTAGGTATGGGGCTGATTATTACAATCGATTAGGCTACATACCCTACAATGTGGGAATACAAGAGAATGTGGCTCGGACGCTCGAATATGCCTATGCCGATTTCTGTATATGGCGTCTGGCAAAAGAGCTGAAACGGCCACAGGCAGAAATAGACTTGTTTGCTAAGAGGATGAAGAATTATACCAATGTATTCGATAAGGAAACAGGATGGATGCGTGGACGCAACTTGGATGGATCGTTTCAATCCCCCTTCAACCCCTTGAAATGGGGAGATGCTTTCACCGAAGGAAACAGCCTGCACTACACTTGGTCGGTTTTTCAAGACATCCAAGGTCTCACCAATTTGATGGGAGGAAAAGAAAAGTTTGTCGCAGCATTGGACACGATTTTCAATATGGAACCAGCTTTCGATTGCTCCTACTACGGCTTTGTGATTCACGAAATCAGGGAAATGCAAATCATGGGGATGGGCAACTATGCCCATGGAAATCAACCCATACAACACATGTTGTACCTGTACAATTATGCCGGGCAACCTTGGAAAGGACAAGGGCATCTGCGAGAAGTGATGGACAAATTATACACCCCAAATCCCGACGGATATTGTGGTGACGAAGACAACGGGCAGACCTCGGCATGGTATGTCTTCAGTGCCCTGGGATTTTATCCTGTATGTCCTGGCACAAATCAATATGTCATCGGCAGCCCGCTATTCAAGAAGATAGACATAAGCCTTCCCAACGGCAAGAAATTAATCATAGATGCTCCAAATAATACCAAGGAAAATATTTATATACAGACTGTTAAAGTCAACGATAAGCTGTATGACAAAAACTGGTTTGCACACGATGACCTTCTCAAAGGAGGAAAAATCAGTTTCGAAATGTCCAGAATTCCGAATAAAAATTGGGGAAGTAAAAGTGGATCGTATCCCTTCTCGCTGTCAAAGGGATGGTGAAGGATTTAATGTGTTGATAATGTCCAAATAGTAAGGTACTATAACGGCAATCGATTTGTAAAATTAATTCATTATAAATCAATAGTAAAACAGGCTTTTTGCCTCTTTGTTTTACGTTGGATGGTGTCGTATGTTTGTAGAAAATAGATTTTTTCTGCAAACATACGACCTGTTTTCGGGGCGCACCCTTATTTTCTATTTATATCGATATTTGCCAAGGAAGATTATCCCCGAAAAGGTATAGTGCGAATATTTCTACTGTTTTTTTATACCCGAAGAGGTGTAATTACATGTTTATTTGTTACTTTAGCACCCAAAGGGTATAATTATGGAAAATCTATCATTATCAGCTTATGTTAAGCAGATGCGAAAGCAATACGGCTTAACTCAAATAGATCTCTCTGCGAAAGCGGGGGTAGGGCTTCGGTTTGTTCGTGAATTGGAACAAGGCAAACAAGCCTTACGAATGGACAAAGTCAATCAGGTATTAAATCTATTTGGTGCTGAACTTGCACCTGCTCCAATGGATAGAAGTAAATTAGAACTATGAAACAGGCTGAGATATTTATGTATGATAAGTTAGCAGGGATGCTGACGGAAGATGAAAACGGCTTTACCTTTCAGTATGATTCCAATTATCTGAATGATTCAGGTTCGGAAGCAATTAGCTTGACCATGCCATTGAACGACAAGCCATATCGTGACAAAGTATTGTTCCCTTTCTTTGATGGATTAATACCTGAGGGGTGGCTCTTGAATATTGCAGAACGGAGTTGGAAGATCAATCAACGAGATAGAATGTCTTTATTACTGGCTTGTTGTAAGAATTGTATTGGGGCTGTTAGTGTTGTGCCTGTAAATGCCGAAAGCTATGAATAATAGATGTTTGTATTGTTATCAGGATTTAAAGGAAGGACAAACAGGCTTTCATCCTGCTTGTGCAAAAAAGATATTTGGAACAACGGCCGTTCCCGAACTACCCTATATGAAAGAAAATATTTCAGTGTTAGCAGAACAGGTTGTTCTTAGTCAAACGACAATAACAGGAGTACAGCCAAAACTGTCTTTAGATATAGAACCTTCGGAAAAGAAAAATCAGCCTAAACGCTTTACGATTGTAGGTCTGTGGGGAAGATATATATTAAAGCCTCAAACTGATATATATTCGAATTTGCCCGAATTGGAAGACCTGACCATGCACCTTGCTGAAATAGCCAAGATAAAAACTGTACCTCATTCATTAATCCGTTTTGCAGATGGAGAGTTGTGCTATATCACTCGCCGTATAGATCGGGATGAGCAAGGAAATAAATTTCCGATGGAAGACATGTGCCAACTTGCTGAACGATTGACCGAGTATAAATACAAAGGCTCTTACGAACAGATAGCAAAGTTAATTTCAAAATATTCAAATGTGCCTATGCTGGATTTAGTAAACTTTTGGGAACAAGTCTATTTTTGTTGGTTGACTGGTAATTCGGATATGCACTTGAAGAACTTTTCGCTATTCAGCACTCAAAAAGGAATTTATTCTTTGACTCCCGCTTATGATATGCTTTCCACAAAGCTTGTGATGCCAGAAGACACGGAAGAATTGGCTCTCACTCTCAATGGCAAAAAGAGAAAATTGAAACGTACTGATTTTGAAACTGCTTTTGCTAAATCAGGTTTGGACAAAAAAGTGGGAGAGAATATCTTTCTTAAATTTGAAAAGGTTGTGCCTCTGTGGTTGGAATTTATTGATAGATCATTTTTGAGCGAAGAGATGAAAACACAATATAAAGAGCTTATTCAAGATAGAGTATGATCTATGTTAAAGTTGTTTTGAATATCAGATAGATATGAATTAAAATCGATAGATATTTTGTTATATTTATAAGAAGTAATGAACGCGAGTTCAATGTAACTATTTTTTAAATGAATGAATAGCACGCTACTCCGTACCTTTAAGATTCAGGATAATTCAAATACTACAAATATTCGGATTATTAATTCTAAAACAAAAAAAGACTCACAATTTCTTGTAAGTCTTCTCTTTCGGTGGGCGTTGAGGGATTCGAACCCCCGACCCTCTGCTTGTAAGGCAGATGCTCTGAACCAGCTGAGCTAAACGCCCGATTTTTATTGAAGTATGTCTTTCTCTTAAAGACGATGCAAAGGTAGTGCTTTTTTCTAAACTACAAAATTTTTACACAGGATTTTTTCCCTGTTTTTGCATCAGCAACGAGTCTCAGCCTTTTCTGATAAAATAACCGGGCTGAAAATCAATCCTTTTCAAGCCCGGTTATTTTTCTATTTTATTTTCCGAAAAAGACGATTAGTTCATCAATTCTTCATCAACCATGATGCGTCCGCAATATTCGCAAACGATCACTTTTTTGCCAAGCTTGATGTCCATCTGTCTTTGTGGTGGGATCTTGTTGAAACATCCGCCGCAGGCACCACGCTGGAGGGTGACGATTGCCAAACCGTTGCGCGCACTTTTGCGTATGCGGCGGAAGGCAGTGAGCAAGCGTGTTTCTATCTTGGCTTCGATGTTTTTCACCTCTTCGCGGATCACTTCTTCCTGTTGTTTGGTTTCGGAAACGATTTCGTCGAGTTCATCTCTTTTGTGAGTCAGGTCAATTGTTTTTTCGCTGAGGATGTCCTCGCTTTTTGCGATTTGATCGGACAGGTTTTTGCTTTCAACGGTGAATTCACGGATGCGTTTTTCGGCCAGTTCCATTTCGAGAGTTTCAAATTCGACTTCCTTCGTCAGGTGGTCAAATTCACGGTTGTTGCGCACGTTGTCGAGTTGGCTCTTGTATCTTTCCACCTTGGCTCCCGATTCTTGTATCTTTTGCTTGTAAGACAAGATGCTTGCTTCGGCCTCTTTCAGGTCTGTCTTGTACTTGTCCACACGTGTTTTCAAGCCGGCGATTTCGTCGTCAAGGTCGGCCACTTCGAGTGGAAGTTCACCCCTCAGTGTTTTGATTTTGTCGATCTCCGTCAATTTAGTTTGAAGAAGGTAAAGGGTTTTCAGTTTGTCCTGTACGGGGACTTCCTGTTCGCTTGCGGATTGTTTTTTTGTTGCCATAATTGTTATAGTTTACAGATTATTTTTTGTTAGTAATCAAAAAAAAAGTAGCAGCAAACAGACCTTCACTGGCACTGTTCATCTACTACATGCTTGCAATCTGCAGGATTTCGTCAACTGCCCGACTACAAATAGTTTACCGGATTTATATCAAATCCCGATTTATGAATGGCAAAGGTAGGATATTTTTTCGATAAAACATCAAAAAAGATCTCTTTTGAGCAAACTTCGGATTCGTAATGGCCGATGGTGGCCAGCAGGAGCTTGTCTTCCACGTCGTAAAAATCGTTGTATTTTGCTTCTCCCGTGATGAAAACGTCCGCTCCGTATGCCATGGCCTTGGGAATCAGGAACGCACCGCTGCCTCCACAGATGGCCACGTCGCGCACGGGGGTGCCCTTGAAGGGCGAATGTTGGAGCGTGGTGAGGCGGAACGTGTCTTTGAGGAGGTATAGGAATTCCTCTTCGTCCATTTCCTCCGGCAAGGTGCCCACCACTCCGCTGCCCGCACCGCTCCAGTCGTTTGCAAGCGGGTAGAGGTCGTAGGCGGGTTCTTCGTAAGGATGAACGGCCATCAAGGCTCTCAGAACCTCCTTTTGTCTGAATGCAGGCAGTATGGTCTCGATGCGGACTTCTTGCTCGGTGTGGATTTCACCGATATTTCCGCAGAATGGATGGGTGCCTTTGCCTGCCCTGAACGTGCCTTTCCCTTCCAGGTTATAGCTGCACGAGTCGTAATTCCCGATATGGCCGGCACCGGCATTGAACAGGGCGTTGCGGATAGCCTCGGCGTATGTAGTAGGGGCGAAGGTGGCTAATTTCAACAAATTATTCTTTTGAGGACTCAGGATCCTCACGTTTTGCAAGTTGAGCATTTCTGCCAGATGGGAATTTATTCCCTGAAGCGCGTTGTCGAGATTGGTGTGTGCGGCATAGAGGACGATGTCGTGCTTGATGGCAAGGATCATCGATCTCTCCACATAGGTTTTTCCGGTGAGCGACTTGAAGCTGCGGAAGGCTATGGGGTGGTGTGAAACGACGAGGTTGCAATTCAGGTTTACGGCTTCGAGGATGACGTTTTCGGTGACGTCTATGCACACCAGCACCCCTTTTGCTTCTTGGTTGGTATCGCCAACTTGCACCCCCGAGTTGTCGAAGCTTTCCTGCAGCGGGAGCGGGGCTATTTGCTCTATGGTTTGAAGTAATTCACGGATTCTCATAAATGGTGTAAAAAAGGATATTGAACTATGCGAGGACAAATATAAAGCAAAAGAAATCAAGATAATAAGAAAAGCTGCCGAAAAATGAATTCAGGCAGCTTGCAATATTGATCTTTCGGAAAAAGTTTATTCTGGTTTGGAGATCGGTATTTGCCGTTTTACCCCTTGGCTGAGCGATATCATGGTTTCTGTGGCAACCACACCATCTATTTCCTGGATCCTGTTGTTGAGCAGGTCCATCAGGTGTTCGTTGTCCTTTGCATAAAGCTTCACCAGGATGGTGTAGGGGCCTGTGGTGAAATGAGACTCCACCACTTCCGGTATCTTGTCAAGCTCCGGGATCACTGTTTTGTACATTGATCCTTTTTCGAGTTTGACACCGATATATGTGCACGTGTTGTATCCAAGGATTTTGGGATTGATGATGTATCCCGAACCTACAATTACATTCATTTCGATCATCCTTTGTACGCGCTGGTGGATGGCTGCGCGCGAAACGCCACATTCTAAGGCGACATCCTTAAAGGGTATCCTGGCGTTTTGAGAGATAATTTCTAAAATCTTTTTGTCAAGTTTATCTATCTTGTCCATAAAATAAGTGATTTTCTTTATTAAGTTCCAAAAGTAACATGTTTTTTTTAAATATGCGCATTTTGACAAAAGAAAATCGCAATGTATTTCAATTTAATTTTATTTTAGCGCATATTAAGGATAAAAGAAAAGCCGAACTGAAAACGTGTCAGTTCGGCTTATTTCTTTTTCCCTTACAAAATGACAGAACGCCTGCCGGTGGTGCGGGATTATTGCTGAGGTGCTCCAGCGGCTGCTGGTGCTGAATTGTCGATCGCCAACAATTCCACTTCGAAAATCAAGGTAGAGAAAGGTTTGATCTTACCCATGTCTTGGGAGCCATAGCCCAATTGATAAGGAACAAACACAGTCCATTTGGATCCTACGGGCATCAACTGCAAAACTTCTGTCCAACCTTTGATCACTTGGTTCACGCCAAATGTCACAGGCTCTTTCGAGCTGTCGAATACTGTGCCGTCGATAAGTTTGCCCACATAGTTCACCTTCACGCGGTCGGTAGCTTTTGGTTTTGCACCCGTTCCGTTGGTGATGACTTTGTATTGCAAACCGGAAGCTGTGGTAACAACGCCTTCTTTGGTTTTGTTTTCGGCCAAGAATTTTTCACCGGCAGCAATTGCGCTTCCGAATTGTTTCTTCATTTCTTCGTCTTTCTTCGCTTTAGCTTGTTCTTGCAAAACAGCCATTTTTTGTTGCAACAATTCGGAAGAATTAGCGATTACCGGTTTTTCCTTTTTCAAGAAGCCAACTATGGCGCTCAAAATCAGGTCTTTGTTCAATTTGTCCTTAGATCCTGGGCCAAAAGCTTGGTTTTCAAGGTTTGGCAACATTTGTTTTGCGATCTGGTTACCAACAGTGATACCGTTGATGTAGGGAGTCTTTTCGCTGTTAGCTGCGATACCTTCTTTCAAACCGCTGATGAACGCAGTAATATTTTTGCCATTGGCTTTCACAGCCGAGTCCAATTTTGTCTTGTATTCTTTTTCAAGAGCTTCTTTTTTGGTTTTGTCGGTTTCGGCGCTGATGCGTCCGTTGTAGGACATTTTCAATTGTGTAGTATCGGTGAGTACTCCCAATTGGACCAAATATTGCTCCAATCCTTGTTCGGCCAAGCTCACACCGTAAGCATAAGATAAGGTATCCACAGAAGATTTCAAAGAAACGCTGGAAGACGAACCTCCACCGTTGCAAGAAGCAGCAAACGAGCTGAATGCCACGATTGCGCTACATACAAAAATTTGAATTTTTTTCATTGTTGTTAATTATAAAAATTGTTTGTTTTATTATATTATGTTCAAAAGTTCCACGTCAAAAATCAACGCTGAATTGGGTTCGATTGATTGTCCCGCTCCTGCGGCACCATAGGCCAAGTCGGAAGGGATAAACAGTCTCCACTTGGACCCCAAAGGCATCAGTTGGAGGGCTTCCACCCATCCTTTGATTACTTGGTTTACGCCAAATACGGCGGGTTCTCCGCGCTGCACGCTGCTGTCGAATACGGTTCCGTCAATCAGGGTTCCATGGTAGTGGCAACGTACTTGGTCGGTGGCCGACGGCTTGGGGCCATCACCCGATTTCAATATCTGGTACTGAAGTCCGCTTGTCAAAGTCACTACGCCCTCTTTTCCTTTGTTGATGTGGAGGAATTCTTCTCCAGCCTGTTTGTTCAGTTTCAGCTTTTCTTCTTGAAGCTCCACGAAATAGTCGTTGATAACTTGTTTGGCCTCGTCGTAGGTCATTTCGGGTTGTGTCTCTTCCAACACGTGTTGAAGCCCTTTTTGAAACGACTCGAGATCGATTTGTGAAATGCCGGAAGTGCGAAAATTATTTCCAATGCTGAGGCCTAAGGCGTAACTCAATTTATTCATCTATTCGTCTTGTTAAAACCTCACTAATTTGATGAGGAAAATGGTAATTTAAAAATAAAAATCGCACAAAAGTAATGCTTTTCGTTTCAACAATGCTATTTTTACATCATAAAATCAGTTCAATTGCACGAATGTCTGTTAAATTATACAAAGATAGGCAGTTATCTTGGTCAGGAGTAGTGTGAGCAGAGGTCGGTTTGCCGTCAATATGGAGGCGGAGTTGCAGCCCATGGTGTTGACATTCAAAGAATCTGGAAGTCTGTTTGAGAAATAAAAAATTAGATGAAAAAAATTATAGTTTTAACGGGAGCGGGGATGAGTGCCGAAAGCGGGATATCCACATTTCGCGATTCAGGTGGTTTATGGGATAAATATCCTGTGGAGCAGGTGGCCACACCCGAAGGTTTTGCCCGGGATCCGAAATTGGTTCTCGATTTTTACAATATTCGCAGGAAAGAACTATTGTCTGCCAAGCCAAATGCCGGGCATGAGGGATTAGTTGAACTGGAGAAATATTTTGAGGTGAAAATTATCACCCAGAACATCGACAACCTGCACGAACAGGCAGGAAGTTCTTCCGTTCTGCACTTACATGGTGAATTGATGAAAGCCCAATCAGTGAAAAACCCGGATCTGATTGTGGAACTCACCGAAAAGGACAACTACGAGATCCGCTTAGGCGACAAAGGCTCAGACGGCGCCCAGCTGCGGCCCTTCATTGTCTGGTTTGGAGAAGCTGTTCCGATGATAGAACCTGCCATCGAATTGTCGGCCCAGGCCGATATTTATGTTATCATAGGCACTTCGCTGAATGTGTATCCTGCGGCGGGCTTGCTGAATTATGTGCCAAAAAGCGTACCGGTGTATCTGATTGACCCGCAAGAAGTGGCTGCTTATCGGGACAACATCCACTTCATTCGAAAAGGGGCTTCGGAAGGGGTAGCGGAACTGGGCGAACAACTTAAAAAGCAATATTTGTAAAACTATATGATTATTCTCCGATTGAAAATGATGAACTTGAAACATTTGATTGGGACTGTCGCCGTATGCTTGCCATTCGTGGCATTTTCGCAGTCCATCACTCCTAAGGATTTACAAGAAATTCAGGCAAGCTACAAGCATACGAGCCAGGACAAAGCCATCCAGAATGCCCTCACCGAGGTGAAAAGCATCAAAGATCTTGCCCTCAACAACGAACTGCAAGGCAAAATCGATCATTTTTTCAAATACAGGGTGAAGGTGAAGGGCATCACCGACCAAAAAAGCTCCGGGAGGTGCTGGATGTTCACTTCCATGAACGTGTTGCGCCCCAACGTGATGGACAAGTTCAATATCGACAAGTTCGACTTTTCGCACAACTACTTGTATTTCTGGGATATTTTTGAAAAATCGAACCTGTTTCTCGAAAACATCATCGCCACGGCTAACCTCTCGTACGACGACAGGGCACTGGTGACATACCTTCAATCTCCCGTCGGCGACGGTGGTGTTTGGAACTTGTATTACAATGCTGCTGAAAAATACGGCGTGGTGCCGCAGGATGTGATGCCCGAAACGGCGCAGTCCAACAACACCCGCGAAGTTATCAGCCTTCTCAACGAGCGGCTGAGGGCGGCTGCTTATGACATGCGGAACGAAGCCGCAAAAGGGAAAAAGGCAGAAGCTTTGCGTGCCGAAAAAGTGACTGTCCTGAAGGATGTGTACCGTGTCCTTTCTCTTTGTCTGGGAGAACCTCCCACAACGTTCACCTGGAGGTACAAAGACAAGGACGGGAACATTCGTGAGCTGAAGGACTACACGCCCAAGCGGTTCTACAAGGAAGTGACTCCTGAAGATTACACTTCCGAGAATTACGTGATGATTATGAACGATCCTACCCGCGAATATTACAAACTGTATGAGATACAGAATTACCGCAACACATACGAAGGCTTGAACTGGACATACCTCAACCTTCCGAATGAAGACATAAAAAAAGCGGCACTGGCTTCCATCAAAGCCAACGAGCCGATGTATGCTTCGTGCGATGTGGCAAAGCAATTGAACCGCGATGCAGGCATTATGGACACCCAGATGTATGATTACGAATCTTTGTTGGGAGTGAAGCTTGACATGGATAAAAAAGGACGCATCCTAACCCGCCAAAGTGGCTCCACGCACGCCATGACCCTCATCGGTTGCGACACCGATGCAGCCGACAAGCCTTTGAAATGGGAATTTGAAAACAGCTGGGGCGTTTCGGCTGGGAACAACGGATACCTTACTTTCTCCGACGACTGGTTCAGCGAATACTTGTTCCGGGTAGTTATCCACCGACGTTATTTGGATGGAAAAGCCATCGAAAGCTTGAAACAAAAACCAATCCAGCTTCCAGTCTGGGATTACATGAACTAAGGAGTGAAGGCGGAAAATTGATCTTTGGATGAATAGGAATCTCACGATCGACATCTTGAAAATAGCCTTGGCCTTCTTTGTGGTTGGTTTGCACGGATCTTTCTTGGTTGACATATATCCTGTTGCAGGATACATGCTCAAAGAGGGAGTGTTTCGGGTGGCTGTCCCGCTGTTTCTGATTATCAGCGGGTATTATTTCTACCGGATGGACACATTCGAGAAAGAACTCAAGTTTATCGGGCGGCTTTTTGCCTTGTACACGGTTTGGTTCATTATCTATATCCCATTCTTTTATAAGAGGTACTACCTCGATGTCATTAGCTACGATTTTTTCAACGGCATAAGGCACTTGTGGTACCTGATCCATGCGGTCTATGCTTTCTTCCTGCTTTCCTTGCTCAAACGGGTGGAGGTGAAGAAGCAGGCTGCCATCATCGGATTGCTGGCCATCATCGGCCTCGTATTTCAATACAACCGCTCGTATGACTTTTTGGGGAACAAGCAATTGATAGACGTTTTCGTTTACCGGAACGCCTTGTTCTTTTGCCTACCCTTCATCTATCTCGGCTATGCCATCAGGAAGTACGATTGGCAGGTTGACGGCAAGATCTGGGCGATATGCGGATTTATCCTGATATTCGGGGAATCGTATGTCAATCATTTTTGGGCAAAAGGTTCGTTCGATATTCTCGTCAGCCTTTACGTGCTTTGTCCCGCACTTTTCCTTTGGGTCATTCGGAGTACAAAAACTACCTCGGTGAAATATCTTTCGGAAATAAGCGCGGCTGTATATCTGGTGCATCCCTATTTTTTGAAGGAGATGCCCCTTGATAGCTTTTTCACCAATATCTATCATCGCTACACCCTTTTGACGTTATTTGCTTTTGTGCTTTCCGCCTTGGTGTCGTCGATGCTGATATTGCTGAATAAAAAATTGAAATACATTTTGTAGCCGGCAGCACGGCAGGCAACAAAAAATACCATATTTGTGGGATTGGTGATGTGCGCCGATGCCTTTATCTTTGTAATATTAAAAATAAACTCGAATAGATCATGGGAAGAATTGCAAAAAAACTAACAGATTTGATTGGGAACACTCCGCTTTTGGAATTTGCCAATTTTAACAAGCAACATGAAGCCGGTGCAAACATTATCGGCAAACTTGAATATTTCAATCCGGCATCCAGCGTCAAAGACCGCATTGCATTTGCAATGATCGAGGATGCGGAACAGTCCGGCGCACTGAGTGCCGATAGCGAGCTCATTGAGCCGACAAGTGGCAACACGGGTATCGGTTTGGCTTTCGTTGCCGCCGCCAAAGGCTATAAGCTCACATTGACTATGCCCGAAACGATGAGTATTGAACGCCGTAACCTCTTGAAAGCTTTGGGTGCGAATATCGTTCTCACCCCCGGAGCGGCAGGAATGAAAGGCGCGATCGCTAAGGCCGAGGAGTTGAAGGAGGGCAATCCAAAGGCGGTTATCCTTCAGCAATTTGCCAATCCGGCCAATCCGGCGATACACAAGAAAACTACGGCCGAAGAAGTGTGGAAAGACACCGATGGAAAAGTGGACATTTTCATAGCCGGAGTGGGTACTGGTGGTACCGTGAGCGGTGTGGGCGAAGTGCTGAAAAAGTACAACCCCCAGGTGAAAATCGTGGCCGTGGAGCCGGCAGATTCTCCCGTGTTGTCGGGCGGAACCCCTGGCCCCCACAAAATCCAGGGAATCGGAGCTGGATTCATTCCAAAAACATATAATAATGAATTTGTTGACCAGATATTTCAGGTTGGCAATGACGATGCCATCCGCACAAGCCGCGAATTGGCACGTTCCGAAGGACTATTAGTTGGGATTTCCTCGGGAGCAGCAGTTTATGCCGCCCTTCAATTGAGCAAGCTTCCCGAAAACAAAGGCAAAAACATTGTGGTGATACTTCCCGACACTGGCGAACGCTATCTTTCCACAGCGCTTTACGCTTTCGAGGAATATCCTTTATGATATAATAAACGAACGTTTTTAGTATCAGTGTTTATTTATTTGAAAAAAATAGTCCGGGCAATCGCAGCCTGGACTATTCTTTTTTTCATGCAACCAGCTGAATGACGGAAGAACAGC
>MKRS01000148.1 GCA_001897035.1 Bacteroidales bacterium 45-6 | reverse complement strand
GATAATCAGCCGCAGGATGGAACCCGATGTGGCCCCGATGGCCTTGCGGATCCCGATCTCCCGGGTTCGTTCCTTCACGGTGATGAGCATGATATTTCCCACCCCCACGATTCCTGCCACCAGCGATGCGGCGCCGATGACAAGGATAAAGAGGTTGATGATGTTCAATATCTTCTCGGTCTGTGCCGAGTCCTTGGCTGTATTCCTTACGTATATGGCGGACATGTCTTCCGGGTCGAACCGGTGGATGGCGCCTATTTTTTTACGCAGCGATTTTTCAAATGCTTCGCTTGCCTCTTCCGAGGTCACACCTTTCACGGTGAACCCAATCCGGTCGAAATATCCCCCTTGCTTGAAAATCAATTGGGCGGTTGAAAACGGGATGTAGGTGGGCAGGTCGTTGTTGAATTGGTTCTTCCGGTCATAAATACCGATTACCTGAAAGGCAATCTTGTTGAACACGATGTATTTGCCGATTGGATTCTCTTCTTTGAAAAGCACTTTCTTCGTTTCGGAATTGATGACAATCACTTTTCTCCGCTCTTTGATGTCGATGTCGTTGATGAAGCGTCCGTTTCCCTGCTTTATTTTCACGTTCATGATCTTGGCGTAATCGGGCGAGACGCCCGTCATAGTCCACGATCCGAACTGCTTTTCATAAGTAATTGTTCCTGCCTTGCTGATTTGGGGCGAAAAATATTCGACATCAGCTATTTTGTTGCGGATCAGTTCGTAGTCTCTGTAATCGAGCTTGATCTCCTTGTTGGAAGGCGTTCCTTGGTAAGGCTTGGATGTCCAGCCGGGATTCACCGAAATGGTGTTGTTTGCTCTGTCTGAGAAATTTGTCATGGTGGCATTACGGAATCCGTTGGCAAATCCCAGCAGGACAATGAGCATGAAAATCCCCCAAGCTACCGCAAGCCCGGTGAGGAAGGTACGGAGCTTGTTTTTCTTGATGGTGGAAATTATTTCTCTAAATGAGTCGAAATCAAACATGTTCGTCAGAGTGCTATGGTGGGTGATTCGTTGATGGTGATGGAGCCAATCAGTCCGTCCTTGATGTGGATAATGCGGTCAGTAGCCTCGGCCACGGCCTGCTCGTGGGTCACGATCAGCATGGTGATCTTGTCAAGGGAATTGATTTCCCGCAGGAGGTGCATCACTTCGCCCGAGGTTTTGCTGTCCAAGGCACCGGTTGGCTCGTCGGCAAGAATTATCTGTGGGCGGGCAATCAGGGCACGGGCGATGGCCACACGTTGGCGTTGTCCTCCCGATAACTCGTTGGGGAGATGCTCGGCATGGGAAGCGATTCCCATCTTGTCCAAATATTCCATGGCCAGGATGTTTCGCTTTTTGCGGCTCACGCCTTGGTAGTAGAGCGGGAGAGCCACGTTTTCAAGTGCATTCTTGAAAGAGATGAGGTTGAACGATTGGAAAATGAACCCGATCTTGCGGTTTCGTATTTCGGCAGCTTTGTTTTCGCTCAGATTCTTTATCAGCAAGTTGTCCAAATAGTATTCCCCGGTATCATAAGTGTCCAGAACTCCGAGTATGTTCAACAAGGTGGATTTTCCAGAACCCGACGCTCCCATGATGGACAGGAATTCTCCGTTTTCCACATCCATGTTTATCCCTTTGAGCACATGCAACGGCGAACCGTTGTGGTAAGTCTTGTTTAAACTTCTGATTTTTATCACTACTTTCAGTTTTAATGATGTGACTATTTTGTTTCCGCTGGCTTATATAAGTTGCATGAGTCGATTACAGGAACATAGAATACATCTAACAGTAAATTATTACTTTACATATTCGCAACTTGTAATCATTTATCCCTGATTGCGTTCTTTCCAGGTCATGCCTTTTTAGGCGTACAGGTGTATTAGTTATTTAGAACACTGCAAATGTAATATGATTATTTGTAATAGCAAATGTTTTGTGGAAAATTTTGGAGAAAATTTCAAAAAAAAATGCTCACATCCCACGTCATCGAGCAGGCTGTAAAATATGACGTAATTTGGTTCGAAAAGTTACAGGAAATGGGGAAAAGAATTTCAGGCAAGCTCGTCTTGAGAATGCTTACCTTGTGTTTCCAACAAAAATCATCCCGCGACAGCCTTTGTTAGTCTCGTTTTCCTTATCCAGACGGGGCGTTTCCAATGCGCGAAGTTTAGATAAGGCTTTTCTCAATCGCTCAACAATCCGAGATGTTCCTGCTTTTTTTTGTCGGGGAAGTAAACGCTTTTTTCCTTGATGGCGAAAAATTGTCCCCACACACTGTCTTCCCG
>MKRS01000147.1 GCA_001897035.1 Bacteroidales bacterium 45-6 | reverse complement strand
CCCTCTCTCTCTCTCTCTCTCTCTTTTTTGTTTTCCTTAGTCTATATCCTGTTCAGCTTGTCGATGTTGCTAGGTGGTGCGTGAGCTACCAGTCTCCATAGCATGCACATAAGCATCCATACAAAATACACGCACGCAATATTTCAAGCATTTTCTTTTGTCAATAATATATCATCATTGACTTACTCATACTAAGAACAATAATAATAGGATGAGTTTGTAATTTCGAAGAAAAAGAAAAAAGAACTGGTTGTACTAATAAAAATGAAAAGATCGATAGAAAGATACAGACGTAGTGAAGGCAGCTAATAAGGCAACCTCTCAGAAAATGATGAGAGAACAGCGAGAAATAAGAAAAGGAAAAAGAGATTGACGATGTTGAACGTGACACAAATTTCTTCTTCGTTTTCTTTTTTCTTTTTTGCTTCGTTGTTTTTTGTTAGAGAACAAAAAAATAGAGAAGAAGCGATGAAAAGATAGTCAATTAAAGTAATCGTCAGTCAACAGGAATAGTAGACCTCGTGACATCAAAGCAGTTATGTGATGGAGAGTCTTCAAAGAATAAAAGCAAAAGTTCCGGGTAATGTTGAGCTTGATTTAATGGCTGCCGGACTGCTCCCGGATATTTCCGTTGGATCAAATATTTATCAGCTGCGTAAATATGAAGGGTATCAATGGAGCTATTCACGCAGCTTTGAAGCCCCTAAGCGAACAGCACAGCAAAGGGTACAGCTTTTTTTTGGAGGGATTGATTGCTTTGCGGAAATATGGATGAATGGAAATCATATAGGCTCGGTAGATAATATGCTTATTGAACATGTATTTGATGTAACTGATGTATTACAACCCGGAATCAATCATCTGCAGGTAATTATCCGCTCGGCTGTTATAGAAGTTCAAAACAGATTACTGGGCACAATCAGCCTCGGCAATTTTCCATATGAAGAAGCAACTTATGCACGTAAAGCACCATCCGGGTATGGATGGGATATTATGCCCCGTGCAGTCAGCGCAGGCTTATGGCGGGAGGTGGAGCTAAGAATTATTGATCCGGTACATTTTAAAGATGTAAACTGGATAATAGCAGGTATTGATACAGCACAAAAAACTGCCCGCATTTTTGCAGACGTTCAATTAGGAGTGCCCTTTGAAAAACTGGATAAGGTAAAAGTAAAATTTACTATTAAGCGCAAAGGAAAAACGGTGTCTGAAAAAGTTGTACCTGTGCTTTCTTTTGCCATGCGTGAAATAATAGAACTGCAGAATGTAGATTTCTGGTGGCCGAAAGGTTATGGCGATCCTGCTTTGTATGATGTGCAGGCAGATATTCTGGATGTGGATGGAAAGATTTTAAACTTTGATAAAAAGCGTATTGGTATCCGCACAATAAAACTTGATTTAAATGATGTAAATCTTCCGGGTAACCCTGGCCGTTTTACTTTTATTGTTAATGGCGAACCCATTTTTATTCGTGGTACCAACTGGGTGCCGTTAGATGCAATGCATAGCAGAGACGCTTCTTTATTAAAAGATGCTTTTGATATGGTGGTGGACCTGAACTGTAATATGATTCGCTGCTGGGGCGGAAATGTGTATGAGGATACTCCTTT
This sequence comes from Bacteroidales bacterium 45-6, assembly GCA_001897035.1. Lineage (GTDB taxonomy): Bacteria > Bacteroidota > Bacteroidia > Bacteroidales > Dysgonomonadaceae > UBA1309. The sequence continues at coordinate 676 of MKRS01000147.1, read as the reverse complement.
TTTTAAGCTGTGCGATGAAAACGGGATTATGGTATGGCAGGATTTTGCAATGGGCTGCACATTTTATCCGCAACGGGATGATTTTAGAAAAGCAATTGAAAAAGAAGTACAGTCGGTGGTACTTAAATTCAGAAGTCACCCTTCACTGGTATTGTGGTCGGGAAATAATGAAGATGATCAGGCCCTGCGCTGGACATCACAGCCATTTAATATCAATCCTAATAAAGATGTTATTTCCAGGGAAACTATTGAACGGGTATTATATGAGTTTGATCCAACACGGCCTTACTTACCCAGCTCACCTTATTACAGTCAGAAAGTATGGGAAAACGGAAGCGGAGATCACCTGCTGCCGGAGAATCATTTATGGGGCCCGAGAGGATATTATAAAGATCCTTTTTATACAAATGCTGTATGCGTTTTTGTGAGTGAAATCGGGTATCATGGCTGTCCCGGCAAAGAAAGCCTTAAAAAAATGATGAACCCGGCATCGGTTTATCCCTGGTCAAAAAATTTTGAATGGAATGAAGAATGGCTTACAAAATCAGTGCGCATTTTTCCTGAGTCTGTAAGAACTACAGGGAGAAATAATTCAATGCTGAACCAGGTAAATCTTCTGTTTGGTTCAACGCCAAAAGATCTTGACTCCTTCATATTCGCCTTGCAGGCAATGCAG
>MKRS01000146.1 GCA_001897035.1 Bacteroidales bacterium 45-6 | reverse complement strand
TAGAATATCTATTTGTCCTTTTTTTAATGCTATCTTATTATCAATCTTATCAGTCAGTTCTTTTATATAGGTGCTTTTATTGCTTATAAAGCTATATAAATGACCCTCTCTTTTTGAAAGTTTTCCAAAATCATCAGGATACATGTTTTTGAATACAATCATTGCAAAAAGATTGTCTGGAACTTCGGTAGGAATATTTTCTCGATAAATGCAAAATTCGTGAAAGATATTAATCAGCAGTCGCATATCTATATCATCGATAAAAGAGACAATGTCCTGAACGAAATCAGAACTTAAAATATTCTCTAAATTTCGAGTAACGATAAGTTCATTCAGTTTAACACCGGCATTTGAAGCATTGATAAATGGAATAATAGGTATTATATAGTCAAAAAACTTAACTCTTTCATTTTTATCCGTGAAAAGTTCATCCTTAACAGCATATATGAAATTAATTTCTCGCGCTATTAACTTTGAAGTATTTAAAAGAATATTTAATTCCCGGAGTTTAGTAAAAATATCCGTTGTGTCAAATCTGTCTAAGTCTTCGATAACAATGACATTGTATGAGGTACGTTCAAAAAAGTATATAATCTCTTCAAGGTGTTCGTTGAATACAGATTTATCAACATTGTCTCCGAGTTCAAGTTCACCCTTAATACTTAGCTTGTTAATCTTGGAATTGCTAAATAATCTAATAATATATTTTGCAAAGAATCCTACACCTGTAAAAAATAAAACAATCGAAATAATGGCAAACCAATCAAACCTCAAAGAAGTATGCCAAGTTGAAGGATTAATCTTATTTACATAATTAAACTTGAACAATAAAAGAATGCTTATCAGCCAGAGAATTAAACTTGCCGAAGATAAAAGCAACTTCCACCATTTATTGTTATTGATTCTTTTAAAGCGGGAGTCGGGTATTTCAGAAGGTTTTACGTGATAAAATAATTGTTGTAATATGCTTATCTCTAATCTCCGTTCTAAATTAGTATTAAATGTAACTTGCTCTATAGGATCAGCTTCGCCATCAGCATTAATTATTGAACCTTTTTTCTTGCCATTCTCATCGTTATCAGAAAAAGAAGCTAACGAGACATTCAAGTATTCATATTCACAATGAATATTCTGAAAGGTTTTAATGATCGTACTTTTACCAGAACCATATGCTCCTGTAACGGCAATATTGGTAATTTCCTTCTCTTTTAAAGAGCGGTCTAATTCAGCCAAGTATGGCTGAATTATTTTTATATCACCTTCTTTTGATAGTATTTTAGGAGCTAAAGAAATAACAGAAGACTCAGGATTCTTGTCTTTGTTTTTTAGCCAAATCGTCAATCTTGATAACAGCTTAACCAGATATAATCTAATCTGTTTTTTTCTTTCTTGCTTCATAAATGTATTATTCTGTGTATTTTTGTTCAGGATAGTATTCAATTAGTTTTCAGCTTCAATAATAAATCGTTGTCCACTTTTAAAATAGTCAGCACAATGATTCTTAAAAGAATATAGTACATGTTTTTTATTTCACCTTCCGAATCCGAATTAGTCCCATGCGCAAATCTATTCCTTAACTTTAGCCCATTTGTAAACTCTCTATCGTTTAAATAATAATTCAAATACTCACATTCCAATTTATTAAAGAGAGTGCTTTCTGTATCTAAAGAATTGTCAGCAATCAATTCATCAAGAATTTCTCTGCATTCAATGTCATAATGCCAATAGCTCAATACGCCTTTTAAATAGATCTGTTTTAAAATGAAAATTTGATTTGTATTACAGAATCTAACAAAACCATCTTCATCAATCTCTAAGAAATGACCACTAATTAAATGATTAATACCTATTTTTTGGTAATCTAGAAAGTTATCGTATGGTACATTTTCTGATAAAATCAAATCATGTAAACAGCTATAACGTTTATCTTTAAATGACTCAACATAATACAAACCTGATTGATCTGAGAAAAACATTCTAATTACAGTATTTAAAGCTTCTGATCTTAGATAACAATATTTTTTATCAATAAAACTAGGTATCTGTTTGTAAGCATAAGACTCTGAACTCATTTCAAACAAACCGAAGTCAATTTCACCATTTTCACAGTAAAGTTTATATTGCCTTAGAAATGAATCATATTCAGCCAGTAGCATTCTGATTTTCTCTAAATAACTTGTACCTGCTGTTGGCAAATTGAACCTAAACCCGTTTAATCCAAATTGGGTTTCGATATGTTTGGTAATATAATAATGAATTAAATATTCAATATTTAGTCCTTTCTTTTTAGTCAGTTCGTTTTCAAATAAATATAACTGAGCCATAGACAAATGGTCATTTCTTGTAAATTGCATCCCTGTCTTATATTCAAACTTAGAACTCATAAATATTGTTTCCAATATATCCAATTCAGATTGTTTGCTTACTAAGCTAATACCACACTGCCCATCAAGATACTTAAATAAGTTTTTAAACAGACTTAGATAATAGAACGGATGATCAATCTTAAAAAACATTTCGGTACTGTATGAAAGACATTCGACATTATCACTAACAGAATGCTTAAATGGTACATCCTGAATGGCACAGAATGTCACTTGCACTCCATTTTCAAATATTAAACCTTGATTGAGTAATTCTTCTGATAATCTATCATCAACATTTTTTGCTTTTAAACGAGTCTTATCTGAGATATTTAAATGATCTAGTTTCTTGACATTTAAAACCAAACTAACGTAGTTTAGATTTGGGTTTTCTGTATCCAGGTATCGAGAAATAATATCTTCCTTATCTTTTAAACTTAAGCTTTTGGGGAAATGCAAGTCTTGCCATTCTCGATCGTGCTTTTCAACATATTGAGACAAAATGAGTTCGGCAGTTTCTTCATGTAAAAGTAAAAAATCTCGTAATTCTTTTGTGAAGCACTTGACAATTTTCTCCCGGTACAAAATGGCTCTGAGATTTACATTACAAGTAGTAATCAATGTGCCAAACACCTCATTACTAATTTGTTTATACGCAGATACATTTTCCATTAATTCCCAAAATGAATCTTGTACTGTCCAGCATTCTAAACTTTCAAATAATTCAAGTAGGTTTGAGTCATTTATCTTTTGCCAAAATCGAACAATTACCGTCCGCATTATTTTTGAAACGAATTTATAATTTTCTATTTCTTCTGGAGACCATTTTGGTAAATATACGTCATTGTCAACATATTGCTTGATTTCATATAATTCGATTATATCATTTATGTTATAATCCTTATTCTGATCAAAATTGATTAGTATTTCTTCAGCTTTCTCTAAATTATTAAAGCCTGCCCCATCGTATTTTGAATAGAATTTTATGCGATTCCAAGACATAAATGTATGATTTGTATTGATTAATTTGTCGCCGATTTAGAGTTTTTCGCAAGTTCGTGTAAATCTATATTCATTAATTCACTATTCTAATCCCAAAATCGTTTCTTTATTATTTTCTTTCACCCACTTCAATAACTCTTCCCAACGAATAAACAACCGTTTGTTCATCGAGCTTGTAAACAGCATCAACAACTTCGACCAACGCACTTTCACGGTTTTTGTGATACCCGACAAAGAAACGAATGGCATCGTATTTCTTTAGCCAGCGCTTGCCTTCATCGAGATAAGTGTATTTATTCATCGTAGAAGATTTTAGGAGGCGGTATTCTTCTTTTTTTGCACTTGCAATAATTTCATTGAAATAGGTTTCCTTAATATTGAGGGTTAGTATTTTCCAACCGGTTGTATCAATAGTTTGCTTTTCGGCATTTTCGGCTGACGTATGTTCTATTACAATTTGGCTGGCAGCATCGTAGCTTATCGGGATTTCTTTAATGATACATTGAATAGCTTTTTCAATGGCTGAATAAGGTACTACAAACCATTCTTCGGGTATATGATTTCCGATTTTGACCTGCAAGCGAACATCTTTGAATACGCGGTGTATCAGTGATTCGAACATAGCTACATTCATATTAAATGCTTTCCACGAAGCTACTATTTCTACTTTGGCATTCAGATAGGTTGGTTCATGCTCGGCATTGGCAATACGTTCGGATACAGTGGTGGAACTAAATCCGATTTTATACAGATTTTCGATAGTTTTGATTTCTGGATTATCTGATAGTGATTTCAGTACATAGATATACCCGGAGGGTTTATCGTCAGTTGTAGCATTGAATCGAGTGTTGAAATACTCGCTTGTTGTTTCGCTGTTTTCACGAACCGTATAACCATTTTCGTATAAAGCCTTTCGTAAAGTGTCTAACTTTACATCAGACATAGTTCCATTTTCAAAAATACAAATACTACGACCCATTAACCGGCCTTTGCGGTCTCGATTTTGGTCAAGCACTTCGGCCAGATACACTAACATGCCATCCAATACGAAATAGCATCCGGGATTTTCCAGTTGGCTTGAAGTAAACTTCACAAAGCTACGCTTGCCCGATTTTAGTTCCTCATGGACTTTTATAAATCCATCCCGGTACAAATGAAAATCTTCACATTTGCGACGTTGTGCAATATAATCGGAAGCATCAATTTTGGGCGTTTTTTTCAGGTGTTCCGGTACCGTGAGTATATCAGAAGTATCATCCACTAAATCTAATAAGGGGTCGTTGAGAAATGCTTCAATATCAGTTTCGGTTATTGGCTGTTTGGGGCGTAGGAGTTCAAACCTGTCGTAGGGCAAAAGCTGATTCAGCTTTTCTGTATCGTTTAGAAAGCCTTGCAGACGGTTGAACATCAATTTCTCTTTCATTCCTTTTGTTTCGCCAGGCAACCGGTGGTGGAGCTCATAGAATGAGTTTATTTCCTCGAATGATTGAACTAACCTATCATCGGAGGTTTGTTTCAATTCCGTTGGCTTTACATCTGCAAACAAAGGATCGTTGAATATATCCTGTAATTCTTTTTCAATATTCATCATGCCATTCAACGATTTTTATCTACAAATTTTTGTTTTTCATTCCGAATGACTACAATAGCCTGTGCCAATCGGCGGTTATACGGATTTGGGTCAGTCAATTCAGGAAGTGCGCCGTTGTGTTCTTCCTTGAATTGTGGAAGATATTTTTTGAAAAGAATAATAGCTTCCTCGATAGGCATATCAATTTTACTTTCCTCAATCACATTCTGAACTATTTTGAGTACTGGAGCAGTAACCGACTTGGACAATATCTCATAACCACGCTGAAACGGATTAATGGTATCAATGAGGTTTATACTCAGGTTGTCGATATTGATAAATCGGCGACCAATCACCATAAAGGTGTTCCCTGCATTTTGTTCAATACTTGCTCCTTTGGTAACAGCATCGAGTACCAGGTGCTGACGTACTTCTTCTACTTCGTCGGGCGATAGCTCCGGGTATTTTTCCTGAATGATTTTTGGAATAAGTACCTGGTTTATCATTTCGGGGGCAATACCGCCACCCATTGAGCGCACAATCATATCATCCTGCAGAATGGTTGCTTTCAGGTCGGTGAGGTCACCGGCTACAATTTCTTTGGTGCGTTCTGACGAAAGCGGTTTTAATCCTTCTACAAAAATACGTGGCGTATCGTCGTCGCCTGATTCTTCGTCTTTCTTCGACTTGAAATTCCAAGAAGGAGCCATCACCTGTTCCATGAGAAGTGATACTGTAATGGCTTTCAACATATCGTTGACAGCTACTTCCACTTTTTCCTGTACAGCATCCGGGCAAGCAATCAGGTTGGTGAATTGTGCGTGTGATTTGCCTTCGCAGTCGCGTGTACAACGTCCGATAATCTGCACCACTTCGGTGAGACTTCCACGAACCCCAATGGTAAGGCAGTGTTCGCACCATTGCCAGTCGAAACCCTCTTTGGCTGTGCCCAGTGCAATGATAATATCCACAGCATCGGGTTTGTGCATTCGTTGCAGGAATGCTTGCAACTGTAATCGTTCGCGGGGATTATCTTCCACCAAATCGGCAATTTTCAATAACTGCCCATTCGGAGTTAGTACGGTGTAAATACGGGTTTCATAGTTGATTTCCACCGTTTCGCCAATTTTATCAATGATCTGTTTTACTTCGTCGTATTTATCGCCTGTTGAAGCACGGGAATTGACCGAAGGAATATGAATGATTGTTTTCTTACTCAGGTCTAATACTTCCATAATGGCGGTAAGGTATGCTCCCTGATAGAAATGATAGCCAATACCCAAACTTTTCAGGTATTTGTAGCCGTTGAGCTGTTCGTAGTAATTGTAGGTTACCGGGTGGAAACGGTTTTCGTCGTCGGGACGAAGTACCGGCACACCATCGCCACGGAAGTAAGAGCCAGTCATGGCGATTACATGGGCATTGGTTTGTGTCATCAATCTGTGAACCAAATCGCCGAGCCCACTATTGGCATCGGCTGAAACATGGTGAAATTCGTCAATGGCCAGCAAGCAGTCAGTAAACGCCTCATCGCTTAGTTCCTTTGCCGCAAAGCGCAGAGTAGCGTGTGTGCAAACCAAAATTTCGGCCTGTGCGTCGGCAGTAAATTCTTTAAACCGTTTGACCTTGCTTTGCTCATTCTCTGCATCGCAAAGGTTATAATACTTTGCAACTTTCCAATCGGTAAAGAACCCGAACTTTTCCAAATCGGTATTATTGAACGAACGACCAATTGTTTTTTCGGGAACCGCCACAATTGCTTTTTTGAGCCCCTGATAATTCAGCTTGTCTAAAGCCAGAAACATAAGTGCGCGACTTTTGCCCGAAGCCGGAGGAGCTTTTAGCAAAATATACTGTTTGGCGCGAGCTTCATAAGCCTTAGCTTGCATTTCACGCATACCCAAGGGGTTGGTGTTTGTTGCTTTGCCTGTCTGGGCATAGTTTATATTGACGATATTTTCCATTTGTATTAATTGTGAAATTTAATGAGCAGAGTTACTTGCTATTGTTTATATTGTCATTTTATTTCTCAATTTCAATTTCAACAATAGACTTACAATAAGCATCGCTTCCAATCAAATTTTTTAAAACTGTTTCAAAGTTTCGAAGTTCTCTGTCCTCTAATAATTGTTGTTCATTTGATTTTCCGATATGTCCTTTACGTAAATACATTTCAATAGCTTTATCTATACCGCTTAATGTTGTTGGCATATCGCTCAACATAAGTGTATTGTTTAAAGTGTCAACAGCAACGAATAAAGGATATGGGCGTCCAGTAGTCGGAATGTCTATTAACTCAAAACTTTTTTCTTTATAAAATGTATTGGCTCGTTTTTTTATATCCGAATCTAAATCTTTTGGCAATACAATTTTGAATTTAAATTGATTGTACTTTTTCCCATTAACTTCAATCATAGAATTTTGAGAAGATAAATACTCACAAATCGGCTGGACGAAATTATTAAAATATCCAATTGCTAAAACAGTAGAAGGAAGCATCCCTAAAACTCCTAAATGAATTTTCGCCTCTATTTGTCGCTTTAATTTTTCTAAACTTTCAAGTAAGGAGTTTTTATCCAATGCAGGTTTCCCTTTACCTAATATCCTATTTTGTTTTTTACATTTGAATTTTACCAATGTATTACCAAATAAATCACTTGGCAGTTTGACATCTTCATCTTGAATAATAAAAGCATTATCCTTTCCTAATCTACCTAAAAATAAACCAAATTCAAAAACAACATTGTCACGGGGAGTTTCAAAAACCTGTTGTCTTGATTTTGTGTAATCATCTTTGGTGAATATCATAAAGCCAAAATCAAAAAGACTTGCTTCTTTCATAAGAGTTTCCAAAAAATTCTCATTGTATTTGAAAATATCATCACTCCATAAATAACATTCATAGTCTTTTTCAAAGAATGCTTTCACTTCTTTTGCAATGTATAGTCCTTCACTTGAAGAACCGATAAATATTCTTGATTTCATTATTAATGGTTGTATAAGTCGACAAATATTGTTGTAAGTTCTGTCATTAGCTTTCTAAGGTTGAGTAGTTTATTTTCGTTATTCCTGAAAATAAATTCTTTCCCATCGACAGAAACAATTCTGTCAGAATGAGTTTTGTTTTTGCAAATACTATCTAATTGCAAATAAATAGTATAAACCAATTCATAATATGATTTGTCTATATATTTTGAAATATCTATATCGTAACAAATTGCATTTATATCAAAACTGCTTAAATCGATATTTTGATTTGAATCTGCTTTAATGTTTTTCAAAAAGCGAATCATCTTTTTCAGTCTATCATTTGTTTCATTTCCTCGTTCGTTTATTCGTTTAATGCTTAAAAACGGATAATCTACAGGGCATCTCTCATTTCTATTTTTATCATACACTTGTATGCCTCTAAAATCTGCATCTTTATCATTAATAACTGAGTTAACATTATCGTACCAACTAGCCGTAACAATATCAACATCTCTTTTTAAGCTCAAATTTCTTATCTTGATTGCTTTGCCGTTAGAAATATCACACTGAATATATTTTTGTTGTAAAATATTTTCACTGTCTAACCGGATTTGCCTCAGGTCATCGGTTGGAGTTCCTAAATAGGGAGAGAAGTTTTGAACCTCCTTCTCTAATTTATTTATGGCGTTTGTTGAATAATTAGCTTTCTCAATGTATGAGTTGAGTACGCTTTCAATTCCTGCTCTGTCCCAAGAATAAAATTTATCGCAGATTGTCAAAAGGTCAATATCGCTCGACCCTTTAATGTGTGTATTGGTCATTACAGAACCTTGATATTTAAAAATAACATTTGATAGAGGAGCCAAATGGTCTTTTACTCTTTCTCCTGCTTCTTTACTTTTCTGTGTGTATTCAGGCTCTACACCACGCATAGCCAGTTTTATATACTTTAATATATCTGTTGAGGCGTCAGAAAGGTCACTAAACATTTTCCTTTCGATAAGTAATTCTCTGTCTGGATTTAACCTGTTCTGTACACTTTGTGCAAGTTGTCTATAATCTGCCATATTTTTTATTCCTTTTTCGTTTTACATATTTTCTTCGTTGGTGTTGTTTTCTACAAAATCAAGTAACAGATTTCTAAAGCCTGTTAGGTGGTTCTTTCTTTGTGTGAGCAGCTCCGTACATTTTTGGTCGCAGCTGGGTACCTGTTCTGTTTGTATTAATGTTATATGTTTGTTATTCAGTTATATGCAAATAGAAAGACTGGGTACTAAACAGGAAATTGTCCGGTTAAAAAAGCTTTTCCCTGTTCTGTAATTATGTATTTATTTTCAGGGTCTGTTGGTTTGTCTTCGTTCGTCAATGCAATAAATCCACGAGTACGAAGGGGTTTGATATAATAATCTCTAAATGATTTTTCATTTTTGTAATTGAAAGCCAGCAATAAATCCTGAAATTTAATAGGTTCGCTGCATAAACTCAGAATACTTATAAGGTACCATGCTTTCTTACGAAGCAACTCCGTACCTTTTTCAGACCAACTGGGTACCTGTTCTATCTCTTCTTTTAAAAATATCTGATTCTCAGGCCAGTCTAATTCTTTAAGCTGGGTACCAATTTTGTGCCAGCTGGGTACTAAGTATAAAAGAACTTCAGACCAGGAAGCGTTTGACAATGCAGCAGGGAGCGCGATATTAGAAAAACCAGCAGAAAAATGAGGGGTGAAGTCTCCGTTTAAACCTAACCACTTATTCCATTTTTCAGTAAACTTTGATAGAGAAGCAAATAATAAAGGTATTTCTGTTACAAAAGTATCGTTTTCAACAAACACCGGTTTTGCACCCGGAACATATAAAGGCAAATATTTATTTGTATTACGAATACCCGACCCAATTTCATCAGTCCAACCAAAAGAAGTGAAAAATTTACGGATATTCGGATTTTTAGGATATGGATTAAATCCTGTAGCATTTATTAATCCGTGGAAATAGGCTCTGTTTGGATTTGTTATGCGAACTTCCGTGTCGGTAATAATCATTTCGGTAGATAATGCACTGGTATATTCCCTGTGTACAATCACATTTCCTATTACTTCACGGAATATTTTATCCCGCAGGTCAATACGCTGATCTCCTTCGACATAAAATTTCTCAGGTAGTTTGTCGTTGACAAACTGTTTTAGTCTGAGGTAGGTATCTATCAAATTTGTTCGCAATGGAGGATTAATCCGATCGTCCCACCGATCTTTATTTTGTATTCGAACCATAGCTTCCACCTTATAGGCCGGTAAAATGCTTTGAATAGTAGAATCTTTCCCGAATATTAAAGCTGCTGCAAGAGTCAGACCTTCTTCACCAGTTTTAAAATCGATACGCCATAAAGTTGAATCCCTCAGCATTTGTTCGTCTGAAACCAATAACCAAGGGTGGTCGCTTCTGTTATTCCGAATTATCTGGCGAGCTTTCTCAAATAGACTTTTATCTAAATGCTCCATTGTCAAGTGAGGATAGATTATTGATTCTGTGAAGAAATTTCGCTTTCTCAAATAAATATCACTTACTTTTTGCTGGTCGTCGGTAATGTCCAAATCAGCTTCAAATTCACGGCTATAAATACGTCCACTGTGATCGTGAACCTGACTGCTTGAAGGTACTTGTATGACCATTATTAATCCATCAGGGTGTTCAACCGTGAAAGGTTGGACATAAACAGGCGGGTTAATACATTCTCTTGTGTTTAGAGCCGTAACAATATCTTTTTGAAGCTTTACCGTTATAGCCCTATTAATGCCTGTTACCGTTTTATTATCGGCTACACCAAGTAGAATCACACCGCCGTCGGTATTCGAAAAGCTAACTACTGTCTCGTAAAATGAGCCTGGGACTGAATCAGTAGCTTCTTTGTATTCAATGCGAAGCCCCTCGCCCTGATTAATAATCTGTTGTACCTGTTGTAAGTCCATATTGTTTCAATATATAGATTTAAAAATTCATTTTAGCCATCTCAATCTCCTGAATAATATATTGCTGCATAAATGACAATACCTCACTTTTACAGTCCAATAGCTCCAATAATTCCGTTTTGTAATTAGAAACCTGAGGTTGTAACAGAGCCTGCGGGTTATTAATGGCTAAGAACTCAGTCATGTATTTGTTGTAGTTGATTAAGAGTTTGTGTAATCGCAGCATTTTATTGAATAATTCAGCATTTTCTTCAATGGGAAATAATGAGTGTTTGGTTCTCATAAACGATTCTACATAAACATGGGCCGCAGCAATAGGTGTAATTATATTGCTACTCATCAGATTGGCTTCGAGCAGCAATGCTTTATTCAGGATATTTGTGAGCGTATTTAATTCCTCTTGTCTAATTTGTGTTATTATCAATGATTTCTGATAATCCAGTTCTTTGTTCTTTCTTATTTCGTCACTTTTATCAATGGCATTTGTCAAGCGGATAAATACAGCAATATTCAAAACCGTAAAAACAGGTGCTAAAATACCTCCTATATAGCCTCCAAAGTTTGCCCAATCTTGGGTAGAATGAGATATGCCCTGATTAAAAATCAAGAAGTAAGCCCCAACTGTCAATACAATTGAAACGGCGATAACAATACCTACGGTTTTACTCATTCTATTCATTTCTTTGTCATTTTTTCGTACAGTGCAAATAAATGTTCCAGCCGTTCTTCGTCGGAGGTGAAGGGGGCAGGGCGGTAGCAGCTTTCCACCACTCGGTCCAGGTGGGTATGGGCTTCGCGGAGGTTGGCGGGCATTTTGTCCGGGTCGTACATTTGTGCCAGTGTTTTTTCGGTGTGCATCTCGCGGGCTATCAGCACCGCTTCGGCGGCTTGCTCTATTTCTGCACGCTTGGCTTCGGTGATTTTTGGGAAAGGAAAAGAGTTATAACAAAGATTTGTGTAACGATATCGAGATTCTAATTTACCCCCAATGGTATTAATCCAGATCATATTCATTTTTGAAGTCATAATCCCGAATATCCATACCGGAGCATCATAAACAGTGTAAATAGCATTAGTAACGATAGTTTCATTATCGGCATAATCCATAGGAATATACTCTCTATTTTCAGAAGACGTTGACGGAATAATTAGAGTTTCTGAATTACAAGCGTTAAATTCTCGAAATTGGTGAGGGCGTAAAGCTAAGTTGCGTGCACCTTCATCTGGACTTTTCAAACGCATTTCAGCTGTTTTCTCAATTCGTTGTTTTATAAATGGAATTTTTCCAGCCTCTTCTCTCTCATCATCTGCAATCCACAAACAATAGCGAATTAAACCATTAATAAAATCATTTGAGCTAAATAATTTTCTAATAAACTTTTGAGATTTTGGATATTGAGAAATCAAGTCATCTCTTTCGATAGAGGACAATAGTAAATTTCCTCCATCAACCGGTTTATTACCCATATTTATTTTCGGGAAATTTGATAGGCTGCTTGTATGTTTTTTTACAATTAAATTTTTTCCAGCAATTAAATATGGATTAATATTCTCAACTTCCTGTTTTGAATCACCATCATATAAAACAACTTTCTTTTGTTTGTTTGAATTAATCAATCCAATTATTACGCAAGTTACACCTGCATTAAATTTTGCATTATTACTCCACTTAAAAGACAAATGGGCAAAACCTATAAGTACATTCATATTTAAAATCGGAGACCATAATGGCTCAACCATTTCTCCCTGACAAACAGAATTTGTACTAACAAATGCACATCTTGCATTTGAATTTTGAATGTAGATTGCTCCTTTGATAAACCAAATGCCTATATAATCTATTTTCTTGTAGTTTTGAAATTTTCCTATCGCTACTGTTCTATCATCCTGTTGTGATTTGTCTAATTTTGAACTCCCCAAATACGGCGGATTTCCCATTATATACACTTCATCGTCGGGGGTATGCGGGCAAACCGTGTTCCAGTCTATGCGGCAGGCGTTGCCGTGTACGATATTTCCGCTGCGGCGGAGGGGCAGTGCGTCCACATGGGTTTGGAAGCGGCTTTCGAAAGCCTTGTTCATTTGGTGCTCGGCCAGCCAAAGCGAGAGCGTGGCGGTTTCGTGCGCATACTCGTCGAGTTCAATGCCGTGAAACTGTGTAAGCGAAAGATTGGAGAAAGGAATCTCCCTTAGTCCGTGGTTCAGACTTTCAATTTGTTCCCAAATCTGCATTTCGAGCTTGCGGAGCTCCTTGTAGGTAATAATCAGGAAATTGCCGCTTCCGCAGGCAGGGTCGAGGAATTTTATCTTCGAAATACGCACGAGCAACTGGCGCAGCTTCTTTTCGTTGGTGCGGGAGTCTGCAAACTCAGCATACAATTCGTCTAAGAAAAGCGGCTGAATAAGCTTCATAATATTGCTCACCGAGGTGTAGTGCGAGCCCAGCGAGCTGCGCAACTCGGGCGAGATAACCGCCTGAATCATGCTCCCGAAAATATCGGGATTGATTTCGGCCCAGTTCAGGTCGCCACATTCGAGCAACAAGCGGCGGGCTTTCCAACTCAGCGTGGGCACATCGTGGTGTTCAGCAAACAGTCCGCCATTTACATAGGGAAAACGGCTGATATGAGCAGGTTTTGAAGCACGAAGCGTGGCATTGTTGGTGCTCATCATATCGAATGCCTCACTGATTACATGGCTTAGGTCGCTGCCATCGGTCAGTGTAAAATCGTACAGCGTGCCGGTAAAAATCTTATCGGGGAAAATGCCTGTGTCTTCGGCAAAAAAGCAAAACAACAGGCGCGACATAAACACATTGAGCGACTTTATGGCCTGTGTGTCGGTATAATCAATTTCGTTGTAACGGCGTATCTCATCGAAAATGCGCGCCATTTTGTACGCTGCCTTAACATCGGCATCGCGTTCTTCGGGTGCATGGTAGCGTTCCACACCTGCCAGTGGCATCAGGAACTGGTAGTCGTAGCGCAAGCGTTCGACCGTATTTTCGTAGCTTTCTTCCTCCAGCGGGTCGTAGCCCAAAATAGTTTCACCATCGCTCACCACTAACAGACGCACCGCTTTCAGTACTTTGGTGTCCTGTTTCAGGGCTTCGAGCGTATCTACCATATTTTCTGTTGCGCAATGGTTGTAAGCCAGGAGTTTTTTTACCACAATGCTGTTGGGCTGTTTCGAGAGATTATCTTTTCCGTCCTTAATGCGGTTGATACGGGTCTCGGACATGCCGTTGAAAATGCGCAGCAGGTCGTAGCCCAATTCGGGAGCGGAGGTATTTTCGTGTAGTTCGTGTAAACGGGATTCTATGGTTTGATAGGATATGGTGGTGGACATGGTGTGATTGGGTGGTTATATTTTATTGAATCTCACTTTGCTCTTTTTCTATTCCAATTTTCTTTGCAAAAGAAATCAAGTTGTCATCGTTTGAGCTTTGTATTTTATTCTTGATTATATCTTTTAATGTTGTTGCATCATCACCAGCAGAAATAATAATCTCAGCATAATAATCTGATTTGGAAATTATGATATTTAAGCAGTTTGTATCGTTTATAACTGGCTCAATAATCCTATGAGTAGCTCTGTCTGCTATATCTTTTAATTTTCCCTGATTTTCAAACCAATCTTCAAAGAATAGAAATAGTTGAGTACTTATATTGTATTGACTGTTACAATACTTATCCCGAATATCTTTTATAATCGCTGGAGTTTTTCTTTTATCCAACTTAGCGATTAATTTATAAAGAATTGAATTTGGGGAAGGTATTGATAATCTTGAAGCTGAAATGTCATCAAGTAGGCGTTTACCCACCTCTGTTAAGTTATCTGGTAGAGGTTTGAGAAAATCAGTTTCAATCAAACTTTGAATAACTATAGTCCAATAAGCAGTTGGTTGTTGTAAGAAGGAATATAATTGTTCTACTTGTATTTCTGATAATGCTTCAACTATACATGTGTTTAAATAATCTGTTAATGTGTTCTTCGTTGCCTTTGAGAATTCAAAGAACTGAGCATTTGATATTAAAGTTTGAATGTTTGCGGAGGTAATTTTATCTTTGAATCTTTCCCAGCGATTGAATTGGTCAAGCAAAACTGATTCGGTTACACTAAGATTATTTTTCAACTCAAAAAAGATAGGCAGTACTTGCTCAAGTGATAGAATATACCCAGCTTTATTTTCAGTCATGTATTTTAATACTGTGCTCAAAGTAGGTATATTCCACGATATGTTATTGATTAGCAAGTTGCCATAAGTAGCATAATAATCAATATTTTCTGCAATGTATTTTGTTTGTTCAATATTTAAATTGACACTCGGATTGGCTCCATTTGCGATTTGAATAGTAATAATTTCTAAATATTCTGGAGTATCTGGATTAGCTGCAATTGTATTCCAGAAGCTTTGACGTTGAGTTGGATTAATCTGGACTTTTAATGGTTTTTCTCCGGATAATATTTTGTAGATATCCAAATAATGTTTGAAGTTGGTTGCAGTCGCATTAGGTATTTGCTGGGTTATTTGACTAAGAAACTTGTCAAATTTATAAACCTTGTTTTTGTACAGAGTTCTAATAATCAGCACGACGTAAGAGTGAGAATAATCAACTAAACCCTTTTGATTTGCTGCTTGTTTAATTTGCTTCCACGTGTTATTTTCAGGAGATAAGGTGGTAAAATAATTATCTAACTCATTTTGATTCGTTTGCAATTTAAACAACGGATATTTCTCTTTTGCTTCAATTACATACTCTACAAAAGTCCTTGAATCAACGACTTTATCTTGAATAATATTAAATAAGTCGAACTCAATTTTATGTTCGATAATAAAATCATTTATTTGATTCAATACAATATAATAATTTTTACCAGAGAAGCTCTCAGAGGAAAATTGTTGAATTCTCTTGCATAATTTCTCTAAGACTTCTCTTTGAATTGCCCCGCTTGTATGCAAAAGTATATTTTGATAAAAAGAATCAAACTCTTGCTTTGTAAGTGAAATTTTCAATTTTATTTTGGCAATTTTATTCCACAAAACAGAAATTGAATTATTATTAGATTCTGAGAAATTTGCATTGTTCAATTGAGAAAGGGTTTGTATAATGTTATTGATTTGGGCAATGTCTGAATTATTGATTTTGTCACTTAAAATAGGCATGAAGTTATCGGAATTGGCATACCGATTAATATCAGTATTTTCTTCAAGATTAAAGCAACTATCAATGTATTTTGACATAGGGATTTGTTCTGAAACATCCAAAGAAACTCCATAAACTAAAGAGGAAATATTCTTCTGGAGTATCTCATTGTTAGAAACAATCTTTGGAATATTGTTATCTAAATAATCACCCGACAATATCTGATCCGCGATATTTAAATTTGATAAAAGCAGATCTTTTTTTAGAGTAAATATCGCAATATATAATATGTCTATTTCGCTTTGCCAGATATTTTTTAACGCAACCAATTGGTTAATAAATTCAATAGTTTCTCTAACAGTAGCATTTTGCTTTTCAAGCCTAAAAATACGGTTTATATCATCTTGTTGCTTTGCTTCAGTGTTTGCAAAGGCCTCTTCGAATAATTTATTGAACAATTTTTTAAAATCCGTAATAACAGGTGGTGTTACGCGATATACAATAGGAAAGGTTTTGCTAATAAAATATTTTGTCAGTTGTTCTTTTTCTTCTTTCTGCTCTCCAAATGCACAAGACAAATGCTTTTCATCAAAAGGAATGATTGTCCAGACATTTTCAAAACCGTCTTCTGAGAAGAATGTGTGAATTGACGACCAAAGTTCTTTGACCTTTTCGGCTGGTAATCTGTCCATGTTATCATATACAATAATCAATTTCTTATTGCCTAAATTACCCGAAATATCAGTCATCCATTTCTTAAAATCATAAACAGTTGGTTCTTTCTGGTTTATTGTCTCAGTATTTTTTGTTGTAAGAGTTTCGTTCTTTGAAATTTGAAGTAACCAGCCAATGCTTCTCATTTCTTTATAGAATATCATTAAAATCAACCATAAAATGACACCAAACAAGATTGGTGCAAAAGCAATTGAAATTAAATACCAGATATTTTCAACTATTTTAGCATTTTCTAACCGCTCCGCAAGGAATACTGTTATAGGAGTTAATGCCAAAAAAAGTGCTGTCCAAAAAGCACCAGCATCAAATTTAGGTAAGGTTTTATTTATTCGAGTTACTTTATGTGCTAATAAATCATTTAATCTTTGTTCCCAGTCATTGTTGATAACTTTGTCTTTTATCAAATCTCGCGTCATCGTTTCTAAAAACGCCCTCCGTTGTAAATCTTCCTGGTGTCCCCAAGCATCATATTCAAAAATGTGGTAATTGTCTTTTATGTTTACATGGTTTTTTAAGAGTTTAACAACATTTGACTTGCCAACACCCCATCCTCCCTCTAAACCAATAATCCGCGAAAGATTTATATTGCTTTTATTGCTGTCATTAGCAGCGATATGATTTGCAATCGCATCAGTCAACCTTTCTTGCGATTTGCCTTCAAATTTATCTATCCCACATGGTTTATTAGAGATAAAACTAGGATACTCAATGTTGTTAGTGTCTTCTTTCATATATTTTTATTTACAATTTTCAATGTTTTTTCCGCTAACTTTTTTTCTCCTTCCAACACTTCCAACACCTTATCAGCCAGCCAAAGAGTAAGCAGTTCAGTTTCGTCGATAGAGAGAAACTTTGCCAGAATTACCACCTGTGAACGTTTAATCGGACGGCTACCCCGTTCGATTTTACAATACATAGGTGTGTCAATTTCTAAAGCCTCAGCCAGTTGACGTTGGAAAAGTTTCTTTTCTTCTCTTA
>MKRS01000145.1 GCA_001897035.1 Bacteroidales bacterium 45-6 | reverse complement strand
CCAGCCTTGCGTGCAGGTGAACTACCCCGATGAACATGCCTATACCCGTTCCGTGGAATTAAAGCATGCCACTAAACAAACACATCCGCACACGGTGGTTTGCTACGAATATCCAAGCGGAGACGGTTCGCCCAACTATCCGGTCCCGACCGACGACAGCCAGTTGCTGTATCAGAAATATAAAAAGCTGGCGGAAAAAGAAACCCAATGGAACGATGTCTATTTCGCGGGAAGGCTTGCGGAATATAAGTACCTGAACATGGACGAAGTGATTGAACGGGCATTGAACCTCTTTGAACTAATTAAAAGCAGAGAAATATGAAGCAAGCCGTGGTCTTCATGAGCGACAAATCGGACAAAAATATCCTTTCCCGTTTTTACAAATTGAAAGAGGCATCTTGTTCAACAATAGACGTCTTCTTCCTCTACCATCAGCGAGGTCAGTTGCCGGAATCCATCAGAAAAGAACAGCATTTTACGTTTACCGATGATATTCTTTCTGAATTGGGATACACGCCGATTGAGGATAAACTGCTGCCGGGAAGCAATCATTTTCCGCTATTAAAATTTTTCTTGGAAAAGAACTGGTATGATTTCTACTGGATGGTAGAAGACGACGTGGAATTTACGGGAAACTGGAGTTGCTTTTTTGATGCATTCAAAGATAATAAGACGGATTTCTTGTCGGCTAACATAAAAACCCACAATGAAGATCCGGATTGGTACTGGTGGCACACCCTGCAATCTGCGGGATTCCTTGCATCCTCGGAAAAAATAAAATCGTTCAATCCTATTTACCGTTTATCCTCCCCGGCATTGGCTTGCATAGACCATGCACTGAAAAATGGATGGGGCGGCCACCACGAGGTGCTGATACCCACTTTGCTCAACGCCAAGGGATTCAGTTTGTCTGATTTCGGCGGTGAAGGTACTTTTGCTCCAGATAATTACAAAAACCGGTTTTACACGCAGGATACTTTTTCCTATATTCCCCTCAGGCTGGGTGACAGGCAGAATACCCTCTATCATCCGGTGAAGGAGGAGAAAAAGATCGGGGACACCGGCCTGTGGAAACGGAATTGCGTTATATCGGCTGTCGGGAAGAACAGCTTGCACCGTTCCTGGATAGACGAAGAAAGCGATTTTGACCTGCACTTGATCACCTACGAAGACTGTTACAACCAAGCCTGCAAAGACGCTGATTTTGTCAGCTTTGGCAAGGGCTACAAACCAAGGCTCGTGTACAATTACCTGATGAGCAACCCTGAATATCTGGAGCATTACGGGTATTTCTTTATTCCCGACGACGACATTCGGATGGATGCGGCCAATATCTCCAAATTATTCCGCATCATGGAGCGAGAGCACCTGAGCATCGCCCAGCCAGCTCTTTCCGATTCGTATTATACGTTCGAACATACAATTAAAAAACGAGGATCGCTGTTGCGCTATACCAATTTTGTGGAGATGATGGTGCCTTGTTTTTCACGGGAGGCTTTGAAGAAAGTACTTTTCACCTTCAACGAAAACGTCAGCGACTGGGGAATTGATTATCATTGGTCCCACCTCACCGGTTTCACAGGTAAGGAAATGGCGGTGATCGATGATATCCACACGGTGCACACCCGACCGATCCAATCTGTTAACAAGATGAATATAAATAAATTACATGCTTATTTGCAGAAATACAACCTTTGTCCTCAAGTAAGAATGTGCGGGGAAATACCGTTGAAGCAGGAATTTGAAGGGAGAACTCCGAACTGGAGACCGCTAATCACTTCCCCGGAAAAACAACGGATTGTTGAAGAACGGCTGGAGGCGATTTCGCAGCTATTGCTTTCCGCACTGAGCGGTATAGATTCGATTGGGCTTTCACAAGGCCGGGTAGGAATTTCCCTCTTTTTCTTCGGGTATTACCGACTGACCGGAAAGCGTAAGTATCACGACATCGGCTTGGCAGTTTTTGAATCCATATACCTGTCCATAAATCAGGTAGCGAATGATATTTATTTTTCGGATGGCTTATCGGGTATTTCCTGGGCCGTTGAATACTTGGCACAGAATGGATTTATCGAACCCGAAACGGATGAAATTCTGGATGAAATATGTTCTGTTCTGAATACAAACAGCCCTCTGGACTTATCTTTACAGGAAACTTCTCCAGCACAAATCCTAGGCTATGGAATGCACTATTTGGGTCGTATGCGCAATCCGATGCATCGTCCCGACATAAACAAAAATCATTT
>MKRS01000144.1 GCA_001897035.1 Bacteroidales bacterium 45-6 | reverse complement strand
TGGCTCTTTCCGACATCACAAAGCCACCATAGGTGAGGCCTGCATGTGAATGAAACGTACCTTCAGAGATATTTCCCGGAAGAACCGCAAACAGCCTGTCGTCCTTGTAAAACATCAACGAATGGTCGGCATATCTCTCGGCATGATAATCCATGTAATCTCTACACAACAAGAATGTCCCATTCCGGGAATTAACGACAAATTCATCCCATTTTGCCTTTAATTCATTGTCATATACGATGATATTTATTCTATTAACTGTGGTTTTCATGCGATATTGAAGCAGATGAATCACAAAAATACAAAAATAAATTAGAGCTTATTCAGCTTCAAGTGACCAAAATCAACAGTCCCGCCTCTGTTTGCACATTCCTTAATCAAAAATAGGCCTTCTGCATTTAAAAAATGTTAGATGTGGAAAAGACACTCTTTTTTCGAATCGATCGTATTTAAAAAACCATATATTTGTGATTCAATTAACAGAAGTATTTGTACGTGACTTTCTTTTGATTTCTTGCCATTTCAATAATGCCCAGAAGTAATGAAAATAGACAACAATATAAAGGAGTTTAATTTTTTCTTATCAGGATGCTTGGTGTTCTTGCTTAGCTCGTGCGTTTCTTCGGCAAGCATCTACTCCCTGTGCGAAAAAGACGATAAGGGAAACTATGTCGTGAAATGGGAAGTGTCGCCTGATCCGCAAAAAGGGCAGGTCGAAATTTATTCCTCCACGAACGATGCTTCGCTGAAGAATTCCAAGAACCCATCGCTGGTGACAAATGTGGAAGACCGGGTTGCAACCTTGCGCTCCACCTCCAAAAACGTCCGCGACTTTTTTCAGCTGAAGGCAAACAATTCCTATTCGGGAATCATCACCAACCGTCACATTGAGTTCGACGTGATCCAGAATTTCAGGGATCTCGGAGGCTATTTCAACGACCAAGACAAGCAGTTGCGCTGGGGCAAGCTCTTCAGAAGCGGCAACCTGTTTGCCCTTACTCACCAAGACCTGGAGGTTTTGAAGAACTTGGATATCAAGACAGTGGTTGACTTGCGTAACGAAAAGGAGAGCCGTGTTTTCCCCGATGGATTCTTGGGGTACTCCCATTTTCAGATACCGATCGACACCCTCAACACCTTCGAGCTACAAAAAAAAATCGCTACCGGCACTTTCCTCAAAGGGGATGCCCTGCTTTATATGCAGGACTCTTACCTCTATATCCTCGAACAAAGGACGCACGAGCTGCGGCAGCTGTTCGACATATTGCTTGACGAGAAAAACTATCCGATCCTGTTGCACGACAACTTGGGCAAAGACCGCATCGGCATCGTGTCTTACCTTATCCTGAAAAGCCTTGATGCATCCGGGGAAGATGCCATGTCCGACTATTTGCTTTCGAATGAATTCATCGACCTCGATGAATATACAAAAATGATGAGCGAAATGCCCGAATCCATTCAGGAGGCCATGACCGTGATTGTCAGGGCGGACGAGAGCTACATCGATTTCGCCTTCGGGCAAATTGCCAAAAAGTATGGCAGTATTGATCTGTATTTGGAAAAAGCGCTCGGATTGACTCCCGCCAAAAGGCAGAAACTCAGAAAAATAATGACCTACTGATCTTCGAGGCTCTTTCCGAAAGTGCAACTTCATGGGAAAAGTATGTTGTTCTACCGAGTTGTATTTCCTTCGGGAAAACAGTGAAATGCAAAGGGTTGATTAGATAGGGTTCCCGTTAAAATAGTGAAAATCATCCGACTAAATTTCCTGAAAAGTTCCACTTCCCATTATAAATTGCCAAGAATGTTGCTCAAACTGAATAAAAACAGTATCTTTGCACAGATTTTTGGCGGATACGTTCGATTTTTTCCCTGAATTGTGACCGACCAAACTGCCGGGTAGTGTTTTTCTCTCCATTTTTTCGTTCGTAGATAATATATGGTGGGCAAAGGAGACAAAGAATATTTCCCTGTAGCGCATATATACGAACAATTAAAAATTTTAATGAAAACATTTGAAGAATTAGGTGTTGCCTCATCCATTTTGAGAGCAATACAAGAAATGGGATATGAGAATCCCATGCCCGTGCAAGAGGAAGTTATTCCTTATTTGCTTAGTGAAGTGCGCGATGTAATCGCATTGGCCCAAACAGGAACAGGAAAAACCGCAGCCTTTGGCCTTCCAGTCATCCAAAAGGTGGAGGTGGAAAGAAACGTTCCGCAAGCTCTTATCTTAGCTCCAACCCGTGAATTGTGCTTGCAAATCGCAGGCGACCTGAATGATTATTCCAAATATGTAGAT
>MKRS01000143.1 GCA_001897035.1 Bacteroidales bacterium 45-6 | reverse complement strand
CATCACTTGTCCTTTTTCGTCCACGGCAGTCACTTCGAGGCAATCCGGGAAACCTTCCCGACTCACAATCCAGGAATGGTAACGACCAATTTCGATGGTTTCGTCCAACCCATCGAAGATATAATCCTTGGCAATGATTTGAGCCTGTGTAGCCACGCCATGATAAACGTCTTCGAGATTAGTCAATTCACCTCCAAACGCTTCACCTATAGCTTGCTCACCGAGGCAAACGCCCAAAATTGGTTTTTTACCAGCAAATTCCTTGATAAGTGGAAGAAGCAAGCCTGATTCCGATGGAATCCCTGGGCCAGGCGACAGAATGATCTTGTCGAATTTTGCCACCTCTTCCAAGGAAATTTTGTCGTTGCGATGTACTTCCACATCAGCATATCCCAACTCTTTCACCAAGTGAACTAAGTTGTATGTAAACGAGTCGTAATTATCAAATAATAGTATTTTCATTTTTTTTTATAGCTTTTAGCCGTTAGCATTTGCTGTTAGCTTTGGGGCTGTCAACTTTGGCCTGAGGCTTGTTTATTTTTTTTATAGCTTTTAGCCGTTAGCTATTAGCTCTTGTTGCTTGAATTCTCACCGTGACTGCTTGGACTCGCGCCGTGACTGCTTGGACTCGCGCCGTGACTGCTTGGACTCGCGCCGTGACTGCTTGAACTCGCACCGTGTCTGCTTGGACTCTATCAGTAGCCGTTGTATCCATCGCTGTTTTCCCCCAATCGCCTAACAGCTAATGGCTAACAGCTAACAGCTATTATTTATAAACCTTAAACCCTACAAATTATGTCAGATTACATTCCGATGAGCGATGCCGAATTCGACGTTTGGCAAAACAACCTGCTGGCGATAGCCACAGACAACCTTCCGGCCTGGGGTATTCCCGCCGCCGACCTCGATGCAGTGAAGGCCCTCCAGGCCGTGTGGGCAAACGCCTGGGCCAAGGCCAACAACCGCCAGAACCGCACCGCGGCCGACGTGAAGGCCAAGGACGATGCCGGCGACAACCTCAAGCAAGCCCTCCGCTCCTTCGTGGCCGAGTGGCTGGCCAGCAACAGCCGGGTGGCCGACGCCGACCGCACCCGCATGGGCGTCACCGTCAAGAGCGGCACGCGCACGGCGGCGGCAGTGCCGACCACCAGCCCGGTGGCCACCATCGACTTTTCGGTGCGCCTGCAGCACACCGTCCACTTCGCCGACGAAACCTCGCCCCACGCCAAGGCCAAGCCCGCGGGCGTGCACGGATGCGAGATCTACCTCAAGGTGGGTGACGCCCCCAGGGACGTGTCCGAACTCACCTATGCAGGCACCGACACCGCCACCCCCTTCGTCCAGAAGTTCGACGGCGACAAGGTCGGCAAAACCGCCTACTACGCCCTCCGGTGGGTCAACACGCGCGGCGAGAGCGGCCCCTGGAGCGCCATCGTGAGCGCCGTGGTGGGAGGATAGGGGTTATTGAATCACTGAATCATTGAATCACTGATTCAGTGATTGACACATTTGCATATTCCCGCATTGGCACATTGCCTCATTTGCACATTAGCACATTGCCTCGCCTGCGCTTCGGCGAACGTTGTTTGGCACATTAATCTATTGGCACATTAACCTATTCTCAAATTAACCTTTCTATGAAGAAAACAATCTTTCTTTTCCTCCTGCTGCTTTCCTGCTGCATTGCGTCCGCGCAGGTCGTCTTCGGGTACGACGCGGCGGGCAACCGCATTTCTCGCACCATCACCCTCACCCGGAGCGCGTTAGTCACGAAGACCGACAGCGTGAAGCCTGCCACCGAGATGCTGGGCGACATCCAGGTCAAGATCTACCCCAACCCCACGCAGGGGCGGCTGAGCGTGCAGGTCACGGGGCTGCCTGAGGGTGTCACTGGCACGCTCGGCATCTTCACCCTGCAGGGCCAGCTGCTGCTGCGTGGCGAAGCCTCCTCCTCGCCCACCGAACTCGACATCAGCGGGCAACCCGCAGGCACATACATCCTGAAGATCGACGCAGGTGGAAAATCCACCACCTGGAAGATCATCAAACAGTAGAGACGCAATGCTTTGCGTCTCCGTTGGCAGGCGTAAGCCTATGCGTCTCCATTGAAAAATAAAAGAATTACAAAAACCTAAAAAAAACAAATATGAAAAAAGCAATGCTATTTATCGCCGTCGCTGTGTCGGCTTTGTCCCTTGAGGCTCAAACCGTGTATCTCCCCAACGGAACAAGCGGGATCGGAACTTCCTCGAATGGGAATGTAGGAGTGGGGACTGCGAATCCAAAAGCTACGTTGGATTTAAAAGC
>MKRS01000142.1 GCA_001897035.1 Bacteroidales bacterium 45-6 | reverse complement strand
GGTATCCTCATTCACAAAAGCATCCTTACCCAAAGCCCCTAAGCGAGCCATATCACGAAAAATGCTGTCCTTTGTAACAGAATATAATTTAAGGAAATAGGCACAATGGCTTGCAAGTAAAATTGGGCCTGCGTTAACAGCAGATCCCATAGATCCTCCGTGTTCGAAACTGAGACCGATCTGACTCAATTGCCAGTCCTCGAATTCCTTTCCTTTTTTATATTTTATCTCCCGGCTTGGAATGGGGTGTGTATATATGGATGTTGTATACATCTTAGCAGTTTCGATGGCTGCATTCAAATATTTTTGATCTTTTGTTATTTCATATAAGTCAAACATGGCGCCGGAAATCTGAATGGTCGCAAAGTCGTTTACAAACCTTGCATCTCCACAAACTCCCAAGAAGAATCCATTTTTAATCGACTTCTCAATCAACCAATCAGCCCCTTTTTGAGCAGCATTAAGATATTTTTTATCTCCGAATAGTTTATAAGCGATTACAAGCCCATAAAAAGTCGGACGATAATCTGTTAAATCGGTATAGATCGGCTTGTGTGTGGTTCTATCATAAGCAACCTCCCAACTTCCATCCGGTTTTTGCCATTTTAGTAATCGTTGTGCTCCATTTTTCAGTAATTTTTTAATCTCTTTGTTTTGTGGTTCAAAAAGTAAAATATTGCCAAGGTCGGCCATAGTGTAATAGGTTATTGCAATAGGTTCAAAATGATTACCCCATTCTTCGGTAAATTTCTTCGATTTAGCCAAATAATACTGCCCCTGAACTGCTCCTTTAAAAAATCCATTTTGAGACTGTTGCAATGTTTTAAAATTCATTATATCAGGGATCTTTTCGTTTATCAACAAAGAATCTTGAGTCAGCTTCGACAACATCCAAACAGCCCCTATATCCGAATTTTTCATCGCATCATTATCTGCACCTAAAACCCCCGACATATAAGATTGCGCAATAATTTTCTTCCCTTTATATTCTTCAAAATTCCACAACGCTTTTTTATCATCTAATACATAATCGTATAATTTTAGAAGTCGATTTGTCAATGATTGTTTGTTTTCTTTCAGTTCTAACGAATAAGGAAGATTGTACACATCGTATACGGCATGTTTGTAAACGGCATACCAATCAGAGTTTTGAAGGGTTATTCGCACTTTGAATTCAAGGGTTTCACCTTTTTTCAGGTAGGACCCATTCTCCCCCAAAACCGGATGATAGGCCATTGGTGTCAACTCAGAATCACGGTTCATGTGCGACAAAGCAATATTCCAAAGTTTCACATGCGTAACTTCATCTTTTTGATAAGGATTTCTGTCCTGACCCGGTTCAGGAATTACGCCCAGAGTCAATCCGGATTGATTACTCATAATAGATGCCATCGTAGTAATTGTACTTTCACGACATAAAACAGGATATTTAGGTAAGCCTTGTGCATAAGCGTATGACAAAGGAAATGAATGCTGAATTTGATTACCCTGGTAAAATCCCGGAACCAGTGCCCACGCCAGGTCTTTCCCTTTTAGCGTGCTTATAGTAGGTGTGGCTAATGAATAATAACCATCTTTTATTGCTGATAAAGAAATATTTAGAATGATATCTGATTGATATTTTTCATCAAATTTCCATGTCACCTTGTATAGTCCATACAAAGTCTGTTCTTCAAATGTAGCCACATTATCTTCTACCCTTCCTTGAGTAGGTAAAAAGCTATAATAGCTTCCTGCCTTGTTCATGGGGACAGCAGAAACAGCCCTCTGGAAATCTGGCTTCACGTATTTGAATGTTGATTCAGGAAAATCAAGCGTGTCGCCATTTTCTACCATCACTAATGGCTTTATAGTTGGCTTCACAGTATCATAAAGCAAGCTATATTGACCTGAAGGACTACCAAAAACCTTAAATCCTTCTGGAGTTTTCCCTTCAAACGCAACCAACATCCATTTCCCATCACGATTCTCCCATTCTATATTTATTTTTCCATTCGAAAGCATTAAACTCTTTTGTGCAAACGAAAAGATAGGCACTCCTACACACATAGCAGCAACCAACACTTTGCAACACAATCGTTTTATCACCATTATTTCTTTTTGCATTATTGTTTTATGGAAAATTTTGTTATAATTACGCTGACTACTAATAATTTATTGGTTAAGGATGGTTGGGACATCTTATTGTCACCAACCTCCTACAACCAAGAAACAAGACAATTTTTTAAATATAAGTACGAGCTAAATGATCCAAAAGTTAGAATTAATGTAATGTTTTAAAACAAACATCATTATTAATCATCTCCC